>JBMYXW010000378.1:0-4208 GCA_049608825.1 Chitinophagales bacterium | reverse complement strand
TAGAAAAAGTTTCTACATTGGCGAAACCACCTGATGAGGTAAACTCGAAGCTGTAAGGTGCTGTTCCTCCGCAAACTTCGGCGATATAGATATTTTGTCCTGCTGCATTGTTCTCTGCAGCCAATCCTGTACCTTCTGCCAATGATTCAAAAACTTCAGGAACAGTAATGGTCGAACATTCCATTTCAAAACAACCGTCTTCCATCAAGCCTGTATCATAGATGTCATCCAAATCCGTAGTAATGGGAGATGGATTGGGCAGGCAATCTTGGGACTCGTTGTAAGCACATACAAGATAATCGCCTGCCATTAACCCATTGAATACGGCACTTGCTTCTCCTTCCTCATAATCCGCTATCATGCTCTCATGCAAAATTGTATTGCCCAAATTGTCTTGAGTGTAGAGAAAGAAATGTTGAGTGTAGTTTTCGTCTTTTTTTTCATTTACAGTACTGACTTCCACGCTTCCTCCCCCACAAATTGTGGAAGCATTGGTGGTCAAAGTACCTGCTTCTGCCAAACAGGGAATCTGGGTAACTGTTACCTCATCGGTGGTGGTTATATCATCAGCATTCGTAACTGTTACTGCATACGTTCCATCGACTACCTCAATCGCTTGAGTTGTTGCACCATTTGACCACAAGTAGCTTGTGAAATCTCCTACTGCCCTTAAAGTCGTCTTTTCTTCTGAAGCACAATATTCTAAGCCTTCGAAGCTCAACAACTTAGTGACATTGATGGCAAAACTCGCATCTGATTTGAATCCCACGTTCTTGAATTTTTTAGGAGTGTTGTGACTACAACTGGGAGCTCGAATATAAGATAGGTTTCCAGTAGCATTTTTGCCATTGCATTTGGCAGGAGTAGATACAACTCTTTTGCCTCCTGTTGTTCTGAACTCTATCCATAGAGTTGTTCCACATTCAGAATCAATTGTGGGAGGTGTCGTCAACTCAAGGGTGACACATTTTCCATCATTCGACTTTTTGGTTGTAAAAGTTTCTGTATAAACGGCTGTCTCTACTTCGGAATGCAGAACTGTTCCCGCAGTTCCACAGAAAAGTCTTACTCTGACATTAGGCGCACCTCCAAAGCTTTCTTGATTGAAGTCTATGGAATTGACAAAAAATGCCTTGCTCATACTCGATATATCAATACCCTGAATGATAAAGTTACTTCCTCCGGTACAAGCTAAAGAACTACCACCTTTGGGGTCATCACACCCATTGCAGAAAGGGCCGTCAAGGGTGATTTCTTCTACACCGCTTTTTTGTTGTTTTTGTAGAGCTTGTGAGGAAGTCTGAATGAAAATAGGTGTTTCAAGTGTGTTTGTTGATTCTTCTTTATCCTGGGTTTGCATGGATTTTCCATCTGGTTCCATTGTGGCGGATAAGTAAGGCTTTTGTGCATAAGTATTCATGGACAAAAATAGGCATAAGCTGAATACTAAAAATTGGGACAATAGGGCTGTTGAGAATTCTACGTTTTGTTTCATGTTCATGGTAAACCTTGTTTTTAATAATTGTAATTTGGACCTGTAGTTTGGTTGTTTACCTTTTAGTATCCTTTTTTTGGAGTTTGTGAACAGGGAGGGGCGATTTTTTTTTAAAAAAAATGTTTATTTTGTTTGAATTGAGTGCAAAGGGATTGATACACAGGATTTATGGACTGATATTTATTATTGTTTTTTTAAGAAATTAAATTAAAAAAGCCGAATTGTTTTGAAAACAATTCGGCTTTTGTGTAGTAAAAACTACGGTAGTCTCCAAGACTACCGTAGTTTAGTAGGTATTTATCATTTACTTCAATACCACCAACTGTTGGTGCTGCCGCAAACCCGATTCTGTTTGCAATTCCAAAATATAAGTCCCACTTGGCAGCCCTTCAGCATCAAAACCAAATCGCTGCGCTGTATTTCCTTCAATCGCTGCGCCCTGCAATATCTCCGCTACTTTCTTTCCTTCAATGGAATAAACCGACAGCCATACCTTTGAAGTTGCTGCAATGCTGAATTCTATTGAAGTTTGTTGAGAGAAAGGATTTGGATAAGCAATCAAGCTAATAGTATTATTGAAGTTGTCTCCACCTGCCGTTTTGCAGCCTCCTCGACCTCTACCTCGTCCACGGTTTTCACGGGCTACATGGATGTTTTCCCTCACCGTAGTAAGTCCCTCACAATCTGTCACGGTTACCTCGTAATTACCCGATGCCAAACCTTCAATTTCGCTCCCTGTTGTCACATCTACCACTGTTGAACTAAAACCATTTGGGCCAGACCATTCGTAGGTGTATTCATTGCAGTCGTCGTTTCCGCTTTCTACTTCGATGCTGATAGAACCATCTTCTTCTCCCACACAAGATTCCTGCTCGGTCTCATAGCCCACAACTTGAGGCTCAACTACATCTTCGTTCGTAAACACAACTCCTTCATTGCTGCAATCATTCGCATCTGTAACCGTGAGTGTCCAATCTGCCTCTGGAACATAGGCGATTCGATACTTAATACAACCTACAGTTGAGCCAGGAAAAGTAGTAACCGATGCAAAAAAATCAGCAGTGGATACAAATTCGATGTTGTAAGGAGCTGTGCCTCCACATACTTCGGCGATGTAGATGTTTTGTCCAGCTGCATCGTTCTCTGCGGCCAATCCTGTACCTTCTATCAATGAGTCAAAGGCTTCGGGTACATTAATCATCGTACACTCAATGTCAAAACAGCCATCTTGAATATTGCCTGTATCATAAATGTCGTCCAAGTCTGTGGTGATGGGAGATGGATTGGGCAGGCAACTTTGACACTCGTTGTAAGCACATACGAGGTAGTCGCCTGCCATTAATCCACTAAATGCGGCACTTGCTTCTCCGTCTTCATAATCGGCTACCATGCTCTGTTGTAAAATTGTATTGTCCAAATTGTCTTGGGTGTAGATAAAGAAATGTTGAAGGTAGTTGGCATCCGTTTGTTCGCCCGTTGTACTGACTTCTACTGCTCCACCTGCACAAATCGTAGCCGCATTGGTGGTCAATGTACCTGCTTCTGCCAAACAAGGTGTCGCACTCACTTCTGCCCTTGCCGTTCCTGTACAACCCAATTCATTGGTCACGGTCACCGTATAGACCCCAATAATGGTAGTCGTAAAGCTTTGATTTGTTTCGCCATTTGACCATTGGTATTCGTCGTATTCTCCTGCATCTAAGAGTGCTTCTCGTCCTCTACAGTATTCCAAATCACCTGTGATAATGGGTTCTGGATTGGCATTTTCAATGACAGTGACTTGGTCTGTTCCTGTGCATCCATTGGAGTCGGTGACAGTAACGGTGTAAGTACCTGCACTTGCTGCAATGCTTTGAGTATCTTCATTGTTTGACCATAAATAGCTTGTCCATATTCCTGCATCCAAAGTGGTGGTGAGTTCAGAAGCACAGTATTCTAAGTCGCCTGTGATGCTTGGTTCTGGATTCGCATTTTCAATGACAGTCACTTGGTCTGTTCCTGTACAACCATTGGAGTCGGTGACGGTCACGGTATAGGTGCCTTCACCTACGTCTATGGTTTGGGTTTCTTCCTCATTCGACCACAGATAAGTACTCCAAGTACCTGCATCTAATGTAGTAGTGAGGTCAGAAGCACAGTATTCCAAATTGCCAGTGATATTGGGTATCGGATTCGCATTTTCAATCACTGTTACTTGGTCTGTTCCTGTACAGCCACTGTTGTCGGTGACAGTGACGGTATAGATACCTTCACCTACGTCTATAGTTTGGGTTTCTTCCTCATTCGACCACAGATAAGCACTCCAAGAACCTGCATCCAATGTAGTAGTAAGGTCAGAAGCACAGTATTCCAAATCACCTGTAATGCTAGGTACTGGGTTGTCGTTTTCGATGACTGTTACTTGGTCTGTTCCTGTACAACCATTGTTGTCCGTGACTGTCACAGTGTAAGTGCCTTCACCTACATCAATGCTTTGGGTATCTTCATTGTTTGACCACAAATAACTTGTCCAAGAACCCGCATTCAATGTAGTCGTGGCAGCAGAAGCACAGTATTCCAAATCACCTGCAATGCTCGGTTCTGGATTCGCATTTTCGGTCACATTCACTTGGTCTGTCCCTGTACAGCCATTGGAATCGGTGATGGTCACGGTATAGATGCCTTCACCTACGTCTATGGTTTGGGTTTCTTCCTCATTCGACCACAGATAAGT
>JBMYXW010000377.1:0-4215 GCA_049608825.1 Chitinophagales bacterium | reverse complement strand
TGATGCCGAACCCACGACCTTCAATGTGGGAATTCGGGAATATGGGCTGACGAATACGGACATTGTATATGACGATGCTTCTTTGAATACAAAAGTCAAACTAAAAGGACTCAATCACGAGGGCAAAGGCGACTTTACCCAAGATTTGTTTACCCTCTCTACCAAAACGAATATTGATGCTTTTACCGTCAATTATGAAGGGATTACCTACTTCAACCGGGTCAAAACCAAAGCAGACACCGATTTTGCGATGGATATGGTGAATGGAAAATACACCTTCAAAGGAGGAAAAGTAATGCTCAATGCTTTGCCGATTGATGTGGATGGATGGATGCAAATGCCTCCAAATTCGGAAGACATCAAAATGGACATCGCTTTTGATGCCAAAGAATCGGACTTCAAATATTTGCTTTCTTTGATGCCTGCCATTTATATGAACGACTTCAAAGGCGTGGAAACAAGGGGTAAAATGGCATTGAAGGGTTTTGTGAAAGGAACGTACAATGAGCGACAAATGCCAGGCTTCAATGTGGATTTGAAGGCTACGGATGCTTACTTTCAATACCCTGATTTGCCGAAGGCGGTGAAAAATATTCAAGTGGATATGCAAATCAAAAACCCAGATGGTGTTCCTGACAATACAGAAATCAATTTCTCCAAATTTGCTTTTCAAGTGGATGAAGACCCTTTTGAAATCGTGGCAAATATCAAAACACCTGTATCTGACCCCAATTTTGATATGAAAGCCAAAGGCACAGTCAATTTGACCAATTTGGCACAAAGTTATCCGATGGAAGGAGCGAATATGTCAGGCATGATTGAAGCGGATATTATGGCGAAAGGCAAGATGTCGGATGTGGAGCAGAGCCGTTATGACGCTTTTGATATGAGTGGAGATTTGAAGGTCAATAATTTGGTGTATGCTTCCAGTAATTTGCCGCAGGATTTGAACCTCAAAAGTTTAGCCATGTTTTTTACACCGAGTAATGTACAGGTGCGAGACATCAATGCGGTTGTGGGGCGAAGTGATTTTAGAGGTACTGCAAGCATGGAAAATATGCTGGCTTACGCTTTTGGAAAAGGCACATTGAAGGGGAAAGCAGACATACAATCCACACAGTTTGACTGCAATGAATGGCTCTTGGAGGAAGGTGAAACGCTGCCAGTTGATGTAGCTGCTGAGGGCGCATCAGAAGCGTATGAGGTGTTTGAAGTGCCTGCCGATATTGACATGGCGATTACTGCAAAGGCAGGGAAAGTGTTGTACGACAACATTGAAATGAAAAATGTACAAGGTAAATTATTGGTAAAAGACGAATCCGTTGAACTTGCCAATTTGGCGACCGAAACACTGAACGGAAGCATTGTGATGAATGGGGTATATAGCACCAAAGACCACAGCAAAAAGCCTTATGTGAGTATGGAGTACGATATGAAAGAAGTGGATGTGGTTCAAGCATTTATCACCTTCAATTCGATGGAAAAACTCGCTCCAATTGCCAAATACATCAAGGGGAATTTTTCATCCAAATTCAAGGTGTCGGGTAATTTAGACGAAAATATGATGCCTGACATGAATACTTTTGATGGAAATGGATTGTTTGCCGTTTTGAAGGGCAGTCTTGCAGGTTTCAAACCTTTGGACAAAATAGCTTCTGCACTTCAAATCAAGGAACTGGATAAGGTGAAGAATTTTGATGCCAGCACGATTTTTTCTTTTGAAAAAGGGCGTGTATCAGTCAAACCTTTTGACATAAAAACACTGGGAATCAAGATGAATATTTTTGGGACACATGGTTTTGACCAAACATTGGATTATGACATCAAAGCGCAAGTGCCAAGAGACAAATTGGGTACACAAGCCAAGTCTTTAGTGGCAAATTTGACCAGCCAATTGGCAAAAAAAGACATTGTGGTAGATGTGCCTGACTTTATCAATATCAATCTCAAACTGACGGGTACGCTTGAAAACCCAAAAATAGAAACAGACTTTGGTGATGCTTTGGCTTCAGCGGGTAAAAATGTGATGGCTGCTGCAAAGGAGTTGATTGATGAGTCGGTTGATATGGTGAAAGAGGAGGCGACTAAATTGGTGGAGAAACAAAAAGATAAGATTACCGCAGCTACGAATGAGGTGAAAGATGAACTCAAAGAGAAAGCGAGCGGTTTGACCAATGACTTGAAAAGTAAGGCATTAGAGAATCCCGATTCTGCAAAAACGTTTGTGAAAGACCAGGTAAAAGACATCAAGGAAAATGGAGTCGATGGCATTGCGGATAAGGCAAAGGACTTATTGAAGGGCGGAAAGGACGATACAAAAGGTTCTACCGATACTTTGAAGGAGAATTTGGGTAAGAATGTGAAGGACAAGGCGAATGAGACTTTTAAAGGTCTTTTTGGGAAGAAAAAGAAGAAGGAAGAAGTTGTGGATAGTACAGGGAATTGAAATTGATTTTGGAGAATATATGCATCATTTTTAAAGGATTTACCTGTATAGGAAAGAACAGATGAATAAATTAGAAGAACTGCTTAACAAAAGACCGAAGGATATTCAAGCAATTGCAATTTGGTTTAAATAAGGTTAGAGCAAATTATATTTTTTGCATTATTTTCAGCAGTTAAAATAGCATTTTTTGCCATTTCGATTTCCTTTCTACTTTTTTCAATATGTATTAGGTATTTTTTACGAGCCACTTTTTGATTTTCAATTATTTCCTTCTGTATTTTTAATGGTGGAATAGGGATTCGTAAATTCAATAAAGCCTTAGAATTAATCCTCGGTCTTCCAGTTCCACTTATTTGATAAACAATTTGACCATAAACTATATCACTTCTAAGAATAAAGGCAAGAAAATCTGCATTCAATGTTTCATGATTAACAATGTTAAATACAAAACATTCGCTTGATACATAGGCATCTTCTTCTTCTTTTGAGACAAAAACTTTGCGTAGTTCTGGACGTAATTTTGAAAAAACGACATCATTTTTCTTAAACCTACGGATAGCACTTTTTACTTGATTACCAAAAACTTCCATTACATCAAATTGACCTGATTTAGCTTCAATATTTGCTAAACCAACATATCTCCAAATGTTTAAAGGGTCAATTACATTTGGAACTAAAGAATCATTTCGAGTAGTTACAAGGTCTTTCAATTTGTAATTGGGGTAATTAGATTTTTTTAAAAACCTATCTGCTTCATCTCTTGAAGGATGGTGAAATAGGTAGTCTATTCTATTTGCAGTCTTGATATTTTTGAGGAATTGTTTAGAATTACAAATAAAGTGCAATCCATTAGGTTGGTTATGAATATTTGGGGCTTCATTGAATTTTCTCCATGCAATTAATATATCCTCTAAACTATTGTCAAGTACAAGCTTCCCATCTTCCCCTCGCTTAAATAAAGGGTCACCAGTTGGTTTTCTACCCACAGTTTTAGCTTTGCCAAAAAAGATATTTTTATTAGCTCTACTATTGACTTTGAGTTTTCTTTTCAATAAAAGAATTGAAGTCGCCACCGATGCGTAAGGTTTGAATGCAGATTCTGGTAGGCTTATAATCGCTTCAATATCACAATTATTTAGTATAAAATTTCTGACATCTTCATTTGAATTTCCATTTAAGATACTATCATCCAAAATAATGGCTAAATAACCAGTTCCTTTTTTTATCCAATTAATACATCTTTCAATAAATAATACACCTCTCCTTCTATTGGAACGACCTTTGCCCAAAGTAAACCTATCTAATGAATCTTGATTTGTAAAATCACTTCCAAAGGGTGGATTTGTAATGATTACATCAAAGCCATTTTTGGGAATTTTATCAGTTAATTCATTTTCAAAACCAAGTGCTCCATCACCATTTAAATACGCAATAGTCGCCCCCAATCCATCATGAATCTGCAAATTCATTTGTGCCACCCATGCCATTCTTTTGTCAATCTCCATCCCATATAAGCCTTTGGAATTTACGCTCATTTTGAGTGCTTCAATCAAAAAGCCACCACTTCCACAGGCAGGGTCACATAAGGTAAAAGATTTTCCATCAATAGGAATTAAGTTCATCATGAATTCAACAACCGTCCTCGGTGTAAAAAATTGTTGGTTTTCAGATTTCTCAAATGTATTTCGTATTAATTCTTCATAAGCAGTTCCTTTTAAATCTGTTTTTGCTTTAGATAGACTTACTTCGGAAAGAATATTTGCAATGTT
>JBMYXW010000376.1:0-4230 GCA_049608825.1 Chitinophagales bacterium | reverse complement strand
CTCTATATCTGGAAGCTAAAAGCATTTATAGGACTACCTTAAGTAAAACTGATCCGTCCTATGCTATTGCTTTAAACAATTTGGCAGAATTGTATCGAAACATGGGGTACTATAAACAAGCAGAAACTCTATTTTTGGAAGCCAAAGATATTCTAAAAAGACACTTCACTGCCTACTGTTTTGACCAATGGGCCAGTACAAATCCCCAGCAAAATATATTCCCTACCCACATCAAGTTTTGGGGAATCTTGCGTTTTGACTTGAACAGCCCTCAATTTTTCATTAACCAAATCATTGAGCATGTTCAAGAAAATGAAGACGCTATTCTTCAATCTTTTAAGGGCAAATATGAAGTGCCAAAGGTAGATACTCATAGTTTTGACCATTTAGCAAATGAAATCAAAACCAAACGATTTTATGCAGATTTGAATCAAGTACTGCGTGACCTAAAGGCAGAACTGGAATATTATCACACTAGAAGGGAGACTATTAGTAAACAGGTCGAGAAATTACAAAAAACAGATCCTGAAAGGATTGAACTCAAAAGAGATTATAAGAATGTAGGGGGAGCGATTCGGCTGTTTCATGGTCGAAATACGCTTGAACACCTAACGAATATTGGCCTACTGCCCAACTATGCTTTTCCCGAAACGGGAGTCCAACTCAATGCACAAATCACCAACAAAAAAGCTGAAGGTGAATATGACAATACATCCATCGAAATAGTTCGTTCTGCTAAAACTGCCATCAAGGAACTGGTGCCAGAAAATGCTTTTTACACCCAAGGTTACAAGCTGAATATATCTGGGGTTCAGGTGGTAAACTGGAAAGACGAAGCTACAACTTACCGTTTTTGTTCTAAGTGCGATCATCTGGAAAAAGACATACATACGGCTAAAAACTGCCCTAAATGCAGCGATCCTTCTTGGGGAGCGGCAACCAATAAACACAGTTTGCTAAAATTGAAAACGGTGATTTCTTACAGCAAATCGGATGAAGCCGCACTGGATGATGTTTCGGATGAAAGAGAGCAATACCGAACCAATATCAGCAGACACTTTGGATTCAGTCATTCTGAGGGAGCTTATGTATTGGGCAAAATTCCTTTTGGGTTTGAGTATGTGAAGCAAGTAAAAATCATAGAAATCAATACCAATCAAACGGAAATCTTCAACAAGAGTCGGCAAATAGAAATCAATGAACAAGCCGTGTCGGGAGTTGGCTATGTGATTTGTGCAAGTTGTGGTAAATCAAGTAAAGGTCTGCTTACCAACAATAGAACCAACCAGGCCGAAGAAGCAAGAGCCTATCATTATGGCTATTGCAAACACAAAAATACAGCTTATAAGGGCAAAGCGGATGCTGTCTTTAAGGAAGTATATTTGTATCGAGAAATAAGTACAGAAGCCATCAAAATTTTGCTTCCTGTTCAAGAGTTTGATTCAGAGAGCCAAGTCAAGATGTTTATGGCAGGTATCAACTTGGGATTGCGTCATTATTTCAGAGGCAATCCCCAACACTTAGACTTGGTAGAATATGCGGACTTCAATCAAGACACAGGCAAAAAAGACCGCTATCTGGTCATGTATGATTTGATACCTGGCGGAACGGGCTATTTGGCACAGCTCTTCAATCAGGAATCGGATGGCAGAGAATTTGGCAAATTGATTCGACAGGCTTACTTAGCCATCAAGGAGTGCAACTGTCAGCACGAAGGAAAGGATGGTTGTTACAGATGTATTTACACCTACTCCAATCAATACGATCGAGCTGCTTTGAGCCGAAAAGAAGCAGAAAAAATATTTGAACGGCTGCAAGCCAATTCTGACAAATGGCTCTATCAAGAAGATGGGTTTGGTAAAACTACGGGTTCAGGGCGAATTGAAGAATCTGAATTGGAATCTCGATTTATCCGATTGCTTGAAAAATATTGTAAGAATACCCATGAACAAGAAAGAGCTTGGAGCTTCAGGCCTGTTGTTAAGAATGAGGTTGTCCATTATGAAATAGGATTGACACATCATGGCTTGGATTATCTCTATGAGGTGATTCCCCAGTTCAAATTGGATAATTCCAAAGGCGTTGCCTATTACACCATTGCCGATTTTTTGATTCAATGTATCGGAGTAAAAAAAGATGGGATAGGTGATTATGAAGCCATGCAGGCAGTTCGTCCAATTGCGATTTATTTGGATGGTTATAGATATCATGCTTCTTCGCAACATCCCATATTCCCCAAGGATGTATTGAAGCGTCAAGCCATCTTGGAGTCGGGTAAATACCTAAGTTGGACCTTGACATGGGATGATTTGAAACGTTTTGAAGAAAACTTGTCAGATGATTTTGAGAAGCGTAAAAACAGGAACTTAGAGTCTCAGATACGAGCCAGACATCCTGTGTTTCCTAAAAAAGACAGTGGAATATTGAAAGCAGAAAACAACTTAAAACGATTGTTGGCTCTACTCAGCTTTCCTGATTACGATGAAACAGGGAAAAATGTAAAGATGTTTTTTTGTTTGCAGTCAAATGACCTCAATAAGTCTGACTATATTATCCCTTCCAAAATAGAAAGTTTTTTATCGAATTTTTCCAAAGAAATAAAATCCTATAAGGCTTCTTTTTCCAAAAACCATTATAGATTTTTGAGCAAACTCCCCTTCAATGGTGAACTTCAATTCAAAATTGTGCAGGATTTGAAGGCATTGGATACACAGGGAAATCTGCGTTTTTCAAAAAATGTCATCACTCGTGAATGGAGTAAAGAGAATTGGGAAACGTTTTGGCATGCCTTCAATCTCATTCAGTTTTTGCCCAAGGTAAAATTTCAAATCATTGAAGGAGAAGATTCTATTCAAAAAGGTACAAAAGTCATTGAAGAATCCCCTTCCTCAAAGGAAGAAAATGAGGAAAGTGTATTGGAAAACTTTGAAGAACAGTACCATTCACTCATTCTTTATTTATTGCAGAAAGGTATTGACTTCAATCGAAACGAAGATTATGTTTTGGAAACCGAAGATGGTGAAATCATTGCAGAAGCGATATTGGGGCTGCCAAGCTACAAAATAGTGTTTGAACCTTTTGACGAAGATTACACCAAGTTATTCCTCAATAAAGGCTATACATTGGCTCATATTGATAGTTTTGATACCCAAACACTTTTAAGATAAAAACACATACTCATAAAAACCAACTCTTATGAAACTCTTTATACACGATAAATTTTTTGATGCATTCGCAAAACTTCCCAAAACAATACAAGGAAGAACCAGAGATTTGATGAAAAAATTTAGAGACAATTCTACCTCCAATGCCATCAATTATGAAAAAATCTCCACCTTCAAAGATCCTCAACTGAGAACAGTCAGAGTAAACGACACTTACCGAGCGATTGTTCATGCCCCCAAAACAGGCGACCATTATCACCTTCTGTGGGTTGATCATCATGACAAGGCAATGGATTGGGCAAAACACAAAGTATTTGAATGGAATAGAGAAACACAAGCCTACCAAGTCTATGAGCTTCAAGAGAAAGCAAGCCCTACAATAAAAGAGGAAGAAAATCGTGAAGAAACCGTTGTTTCTATTTATTCAGACAAACAACTCCTTAGAATAGGCGTTCCCGAAATTCTTCTTGGTTCGGTGAAGGAAATCAACTCATTCGATGATTTGGAAAAATGGGAAAAGTATCTTCCGCAAGATGTTTTCGAAAACTTGTTTTACCTTTTAGATGGTTTGGATATCAACAATTTGGTGAGAGATGTAGAGGAAGGCAAAAACAAGGTTGTTCCCGAAACAAGCATCAATAATCAGCGTCACTTTTATTTGGTAACAGACGATGAAGCTTTGGAAGAAGTACTTTCTGATGACTTTGTGAAATGGCAGATTTTCCTTCACCCAAGTCAATATGCAGTTGCTTATGGTGATTTTAAAGGAGCAACCAAGGTGACGGGAGGAGCAGGCACTGGGAAAACAGTTGCGGCATTGCACCGAGCCAAACACCTCTCAGAAAACGAACTTTTTCCAATAGAAAAACCCATCTTGTTTACGACTTACACCAAAGCATTGACATCTGGTTTGAAGAAATCGTTTGGAGCATTGAATATTGATTCTCGAAAGGTAAAATTGCAAAATATACATGCCTATGCGGTTGAATTTGCAAAAGAACAAGGATTGATTCCTTTAAATGCTAAAATATTGGACTTCTTGGATACTGATCAGAGGAGAGAAATA
>JBMYXW010000375.1:0-4235 GCA_049608825.1 Chitinophagales bacterium | reverse complement strand
TTTGGGGCGTTTTTATTTTGGTTCTTTGACAATTTTTGTGATAGGAACACCAGCGAATCCCAAGAAATCGGGACAAGATTATATATTCGCTTTTCTCATTGCTAATTAAGGTTGTACGAAGTTTTCAAAATAGATAAAGAAAACCGCCCTAAAAGGGCATAAGCATTAGCTTGGGGCAGCGCCCCATGTTTAAAAAATAGGATATTTAGCCCTGAAAGGGCGTGAGCCTGTATACATTCCCCCTGCTTGCGCCCTTTCAGGGCTAAAAAACTCGTTTCCTTTTACACTGGGCGTTGCCCAGTGCTATTGATTGCGCCCTTTCAGGGCTTTTGAACACGGTCTAAAAAACTTCGCACACGCTTAATTGCTAATTATCAATACTTTAAATTTTTCAACGAGATAGCAGAATCCCGAGAAATCGGCACATTTATACATTCTGCGGTATTCTGCTATAATTGTCAAACAACCAAAAAGTATTTAAAAAGCACTAAGTAGTCTGCCAAAAATAGTTTAACATTAAATATTCGGTAACTAATTGACATTTAGCCTATTCAAAATTTAAAATTCATTATTCAAAATTGTAGAGGCACTTACAAAGCCATTTTCTCCACCAATCGTTTAATAAAATCTGTTCCTTTCTCCAACTGCTCACAACTAATAAACTCATTCGCTCGATGTGCTTGAGTAATAGAACCAGGTCCACAAATCACCGCTTCAAAACCACCTTCCGAAAACTGTCCTGCTTCGGCTGCAAAGGCTACGGTCTGCAATTCGTCCACACCTGTCAATTCTCGAATCAAAGCAACAATAGATAGATTTTCGGGCGTATCTAATGGAGGAACAGGTGGGTGATGAGGTGTGGTTTGAATGACAAAATTGGCAAAACGTGTTTGAAGAATTTGGGTGCGCTCACTGCAATAGACTTCAAAGTCTGCCAAAATATCTGCTACTTTATCTCTTGGAATGGTTCGCAAATCCCAACAAAAACTACATTTATCTGCTACAATATTGTGGGCTATACCTCCTTCAACTATGCCAATGTGTATCGAACTGTGATTGGGCGTAAAGCGGTCGTCTGTATGCCCTGCTGCAATGAGTTCGTCCATTTTATTTTCAAGCCATAGAATCAATCGAGCCGCTTCGTGAACCGCACTGACTTCCTTTTTGATGCCACTGCTATGCCCTGCCGAACCATTCACCACTGTCTCAAAAACTGCAATTCCCTTCTGCCCAACCACAGGCTGCAACAAAGTAGGTTCTCCAATAATGGCATATTTGGGTTTTTCTGAATAGGTGTTTTCGATGTGTTCGACCAACATAGGACCGCCCAAACAACCGATTTCTTCGTCAAAGGAAAAGGCGAGGTAAATAGGTTTTTGAAGTTTTGCTGCCAACATTTCAGGTACATTCGCCAAACAACAGGCCAAAAATCCCTTCATATCCGCCGAACCTCTTGCATACAGTTTGCCTTCTTTTTCGACCAATTCAAAAGGGTCACTGTCCCACACTTGCCCTTCAACGGGTACAACATCGGTATGCCCCGACAAAATCACTCCACCATCTACGGCTGGTCCGATTCGGCAATGTAGGGCGGCTTTTGTTTTTTCGTCGTTGTAGGCTAAGTGGTATTTCACACCCAAATCATCCAAATAATTTTTGATGTACTCGATGATTTGGAGGTTGGATTCACCGCCTAAAATGGGGTAGGAGATGAGGTTTTGGAGGATGGTTTTTGTGAGTGATTTCATGGTTTGATTTGTTTTGTAAATAGAATTATGGAGGCAAACTACTTTTCCTACTTATTCTTTCCCTTCTTCTTGTCCTTACCTTTCTTTTTATCTTCGTTACTTTCCTTGCCTTCCTCCTTTTCCTTCTCTTTATAAAACCTCTCCAACATACTATCAAACTGTGCCTCACCCAAACGTTTGGCGACAATCTTTTTGTTTTCGTCTAATAAATAGACCGTTGGAGTACTGTAAATATCGTAGAATAGACGGAAGTTGGTTGTGTGTTTGGGGTCAATGACATGGGTAAACGGTAAGTCTTTGCCTTCGACATAATCCTTCCATTTCTTATGGTCTCCTTGTGTACACACCGCAAAAACCTTGAAACCTTTGTCTTTGTATTTCTCATACATTTCGGTCATTTTGGGCATTCGTTTTTTGCAATTTCCACACTTATAGTCCCAAAAAAGCAACAGTGTATAAGAAGCCTCCAAATCGTAGAGTGAAACCATCTCGCCTTCCATATTTTCCATTTTCAGATTGCGAGCTTTCATGCCAATCAAGTTGTAGCGTAGTTTTTGATAGCGTTCATTGATGGATTTTATTTGTTTATCTTCCAACCAATCCGCTTTCCCTTTCAGAAAGTAGTTGGCAGCCAAATGCACAAAAACGCCTTCCATGCCCATGATTTTGGACTTCTGATATTTTTGGGTGATGTAACCCAGCGCGTATTTGAATAGTTCGTGGTCTATTTTTGGGTTTTTGAGGATGATGTCAGCCGCTGCATTGATAGAATCGGGGTGTGTGGGTGTGTATGTTTCAAGAAATTTTTCGATTTTATTGTAGAAAATAGGCGTGCGTACAATCCTATCGTCTGCAAAGTCGAATCCATCCCAAAAGTGATTTTTGACGTAGTAAAAGGAGTAATATGGGTCGGCTTCTTCTCCCTCCTCCAATTCGGGATTGGGAGCCGTCACTTCTTCCATACTTCTGAACAAAAAAGCGGTATAAGTATCAGGCTTTTCTGCCATCAAACCTTTTCGATAGTCAAAAATAGCTTTTTCATTTTCACGAATAGCCGCTTGTTTTTCTTTTTGTTTGCCCTTATCCGTTTCGGGGATTTCCTTCAATTCCTCTTTGAGTTTTTGGATTTCTTTGGATTGTTTGGACAAAAAACGTTGATAGTCATTGAATACTTGATTTTCCTTTGAGTCCTTTATTTTCATTGAATTGACAAAGTCAGCGGTATCTACTTCAATGCTGAATTTTTGAGCATCTGACTCACGAGGTACAATAAATTCAAAGTAATTGCTGCCAGGATATACACCTAAATAAATGCCAGGAGGCAATGCTTCATCTCCTTCAAATACGGCAACCCCTTTTTTATTGACCACAGCCGTATCTTTTATAAATATCTTATGTCCATGGTGATAGGCCAAAAGCATAGTTGTATCTTTGACGCTTGTGGCTTTGAGTTTTATCTGATAACTATCTGCAAAAGCATTGAAGGAAAATAAGATGCAAACAGCAGTTAATAAAAAATATTGGAAAGTACGTTTATAAGTATGTTTTATCATGGTTTGTGAATTTTTACCCAAAAATACCAAAATTTATTTCTACAAATTGACATTTAATAAGCGAGTCCGTTTATTTTTGCTCAAAGATACGATATGAAATGGCTCGAAAAATTGAAGGTTTCAACACATAGTCTTTACTATTTTGCAATAATATTGTTTGCTACAATCCTTACTATTTGTAGTTTAGACATTCCCTTTTTTTGGGACAATGTGTATTTGGTCTCCAAAATGGCACATTATTACTACGAAAATTCCTTCCCTTCTGTTGTCTTACCACTTGAATTGGACAGCGGACACCCACCCTTTTATGCGATGTATGTGGCTGCAATGTGGTCATGCTTTAGCAAAACATTGGCGGTGAGTCATTGGGCAGTTTTTCCTTTTTTGGTGGGTTTGGGCATCGCCTATTATCACTTAGCCCGTTTTTTTCTGCCCTCCAAAGCCCTTCCCTTTGCCATGCTTTTGTTCATTATCGAACCTACTTTATTGGCGCAAAGCGTTTTGGGAGGCGTGGATATTGCTTTGCTTTGCTTGTATTTGGTGGCTTTGAATGGCATTTTTTATCGCAAACGTGGACTCTTGGCGGTTGCTTTGTGTGTGATGTCTGCCTTTAGTTTGAGAGGAATTATTGCAGTGGGATTGTTGGGATTGACGGAGTTGGTTGTGAGGTGTCAGGGGGCAGGAGTGAGGAGTGAGGTGTCGGGGGAAAAGGAAGAAGCGTCAAAACAAGACATCAAACTTCAAAAATCAAACCTCAAAAATCAAACTTCCACCTATATTCAAATAGTACTATTGCAAATAAAAAAACTCGCTCCCGCTTACCTTCCTTCAATCCTTCTCGTAATCACTTGGCTCGTTTTCCACTATCAAGTTAATGGTTTTTTAGCTTCTAATCCCGATTCACCGTGGGCGGCTGATTATGGGTTTGTGGACT
>JBMYXW010000374.1:0-4241 GCA_049608825.1 Chitinophagales bacterium | reverse complement strand
CCATTAGGCAAGTGGATTTTCATCTTATCCGATGCTTCAAAACTTTTTGTTTTAAAAGCTCGAACCACATTGTCGTGCTGCAAGGTACGACCGTGGTTTTCACCTCGTTTGACGGCATCGTTCAAATTGCTTTCGACTGCTGCAATGTTCACTTTGCAGTTTTTGCAGTCGCCTGTGATTTGGTATTCGACCTCTACTTGATTTTTATTTTTGTCCAATTGAAGGTTGGTGATGGCTATTTCGACCTTAGCAGGCGTTTCCAAAGCATACGAAACTTCTTGATTGGCATATTTTCGCTTAGAACCTACAAACTCAGATACGCCGTTTACAATCATTTGAGGGGTGTAACTGCCTCTACTTTTCAAGCGTTGGTTGTAATAGCGTTGGCGATTGGAGTAGTCGGCATGGCTATATGGGTCTTTCCATCCCAAATAATTCCAATAGTCCACATGAAATGACAATCCATAGACTTGTTTTCCTGTTTTTGCGGCTTCGTCAATGATGTCTCGCAATACTCGGTCGGCGGGCGGGCAACTGCTGCAACCTTGTGAGGTGAAGAGTTCTACTACTGCAAAGGATTCTTTTGAAGGAATGGCAGGTTTGGGATTCGCATTGAAGGATGAGGTGTTTTTCACAGAATTTGTTCTTGAATTTGAAGATATTACTTCTTTTTTTCCTACTTTTTCTGGTGCAATATTGAAGCTGTCCAAATTTTGATTTTGTGTAAAAAGCAAGCCCAAAATGGCAGTAAAGGAAGTGATAAGAATTAACGTTTTTTGAAGGTTTGTTGTCATGATGTTTTTTTTGATAATTGGTGTTAGTTAAACGCAGTTGTAAAAGGCATCGTTTGTGAGGAGAGGTGGTTTGTCTCAAATCAGCACAAAAAACAAAAAGCCCCCAACAAACAAAGTTGTTGAGGGCTTTTTTATTCAGCATTAAATGATGTTTACTAACTTTTTGAAGTTTACTAAACATCAAGTACCAAATCTTTCAGTTATTTGGCAAGGTATATTTTTTCATGGTGTATTGTACCCGTCTCTGTAGTGATTTGGAATATATACATACCTGTTGGTAGGTTTTCTCCATTGAAAGGTAAAGCATACAATTCTCCACTTTCAGCTTGTCCTTCAAATATTCTTGCAACTTCACGTCCGTCTATTGTGAAAACGGCAGCCGTTACATGAGTAGATTCAAATAAACTGAATTCAAGCATTGTGGAAGTTTCAAAAGGATTTGGATATACCGCAATGGATTCAAGTAGTGTGTCTCCAATGTCTGCTTTGCCAGAAAAGCTACAACCACCTCTTCCACGTCCACGTCCACGTCCGCCATTTCCAGTTACACGGCTTACACCTGCTACTACTTCAATGGCTGTACCTGCACAATCGGTAATAACTATACCATACACACCTCTAGGTACACCTGTGATAACCAAATCGGAAGTACCTCCACCAGTTGGAGCAGCAAAAGTTCCACTTCCTTCATCTGGACCATCATAAGTGAAAGAATAATCGGAACAACTATCGTCTCCACCTTCTACTGTGATGGTGATAGTTCCATCTTTTTGGAAACAGTTTTCAGGTGTAGTTGTGGGTGTTCCTACTACTTGTGGAACAGGAGCGGTAGGCACACCTTCTTCGGTGAAGATGGCATCTTTGCTGGTACATCCTTCTGCGTCAGTAACGATTAGTGTCCACTCTGCGCCAGAAGCATACTCTACTCGGTATTTCACACAACCTACCATAGAACCTGGAAAATCTGTTACGGAAGCGAAAAAGCCACCAGAGGAAGTAAATTCAACGCTGTAAGGCAATGTACCACCACATACTTCAATGATGTAAATGTTCTGTCCATTGCTACTGCTACCCAAACCTGTTTCTGCTGGATTGGGTTGAGGTGTATTGTCACGCTCAAAAGAACCCATGTCTCGTTGTCCGCCTACTACGTCGATTCCTCGTTGGTCTGGCGAACTGTCGTTTGGATCACCTGAATCAATTGCTGGACTTCCACATTCCAGTTCGTGTGTAAAAGTAGGTCCTCCGTTGTCTGCCAACACATCGAGTAATGGATCAATAGGTGAACCTGGTGCTCCTTCGATATCATTTGCTTGAGGAGTGAACACATTTGCATCGTCTTCTCCAATCAAGTTGTAGTTGTCAGAAACGAAAGTTCCCATTCCCGCAAGGTCTTGACCTGTTGTACCAGTATTGACCGCTACAATAGAACTACTCAAAGTAGCGATTCCAGAAGTCTGAGCAATACCTCCACCATTTCCAGCAGCACTGTTGTCTGTAATGGTTACAGAGGTCAATTCTACAGTGCCATCTCCAAAGATTCCACCACCATTGCCATCGGTATTGTTACCTGAAACTGTACTGTATTCAATAGTGGATGTACCTCCAAGTGAATGAACTCCACCACCGTTTCCAGCAGCACCATCAGTAATGTTGTCAAAAATGGTAGATTGGCTAACATTAAGCGTTCCTCCGTTGTTGAAGATTCCACCACCACCATCGTCGCTAGCTGGACCGCTTGCTGTATTACTACCAATGCTTACTTGTGTGACATTCATAGTTCCAGAACCATTCCACAATCCACCACCTTCTCTTGCAGCCGTATTTCCGCTTACATTTCCACCTGTAATATCTGCGTTTCCTGCCATTGTAATGTGCATTCCACCACCATTACCTGGTGCTGCTCCTGTTTCGTTTAATAACAAATCGACATCTGTCAAAGTAGTCATTGTCGCATCGGTAGCTTCAATACCACCACCTGCACGGCTTGCAGTATTAGCCACAATTGTACTGTTTGTCACAATCAAAGTTCCCATTGCATCATTCAAGATTCCGCCACCACTACCAGAAGCACCGTTAGCAGCATTAGAAGTTATTTCTGAACGAAGAACAGTCAATATCCCACCTGCATTGAACAGTCCACCACCACCTTCATTGGCAGTAGCACCACTTGCGGTATTTCCATTGATGACTGTATTATTTACCGACATAGCACCTGAACCATTCCACAATCCACCGCCTTCAGATGTGGCAGTATTGCCATCTACCTCACTGTTTCTAATGACAGAATTTCCGGGTCCGGTCATGTGTAGCCCACCTCCATTACCAGGAGTAGGCCCTGTTGTGTTGTTTGATAAATCCACGTCATTTAGTGTGACCATTCCAGCCATTGTTAAAGAATTGTCTTCAATACCTCCACCTGCTCTTTGGGCATCATTACCCGAAATTTCGGTGTCTTCAACAGTTAATACACCTCCTGCATCGTTGAGGATTCCACCACCACTACCAGCAGTTACACCATCTGCAACGTTGTTTGTAATTGTTGCATCTACTATATTCAAGGTTCCTCCTGCGTTGAAGAGTCCACCGCCGCCTTGGTTGACTATTATACCACTTGCAGTGTTGTTATTAATTGTTGTACCATCTACATTCATTGTTCCTGACCCATTCCACAATCCACCCCCTTCGGCAGTTGCTGTATTGCCATCTACTGTACCATCTGATATATCTAAGTTCCCATTTCCTGTGATGTGCATTCCACCACCATTACCAGGTGCAGAACCTGTCATATTGTTTAATAAGTCTGTATCATCTAAAGTGTTGGTTGTTCCTGCGGTAGCTTCGATTCCTCCACCTGCTCGATTTGAGGTATTGCTAGAGACTTCAGAATCTTCGACAGTCAATGAGCCACCTGCATCATTCAAGATTCCACCACCACTACCAGCAGTACCATCGGCTACATTGTTGGAGATAATTGTGCCGTTAGAAATATCTACTGTTCCACCTGCATTGAAGACTCCGCCACCACCTTGGTCTGCGGCTGCTCCACTTGCAGTATTTCCATCTATGGTTACATCTTCAATGTTCATGATTCCAACACCATTCCACAATCCACCACCTTCGGCTGCTGCTGTATTGGAGTTCACAGTTCCACCTGTGATGTCTAAGTTTCCGTTTCCTGTGATGTGCATTCCTCCACCATTGCCAGGTGCAGAACCTGTGATATTGCTATCTAAGGTTACATCGGTTAAGGTGTTGGTCGTTCCTGCTGTGGCTTCAATTCCTCCACCTGCTCGATTAGAGGTGTTGTCGGTAATGGTACTTGCATCTACATTCAAAGTTCCTTGATTCAAGATACCTCCACCAGAACCAGCAGTACCATCCGCTACATTGTTGGTGATGGTTGTACCATTGGTAATGTTCACTACTCCAGTAGCACCAAAATTG
>JBMYXW010000373.1:0-4252 GCA_049608825.1 Chitinophagales bacterium | reverse complement strand
GGCCCTGTAGCTCCATGATAATCATAGCCCATAATAACAAATAAATCCACGTATTTGTCTAAAGCAGTAATATCAAAACTGTCAAAATGATCTACTGCCGGTAAGTCCACACTTATGATATTGCTTGCATTTTTGGCTTTCAAGGTTGAAGATAATCGCTGTATAAACTTGGTAAGTTTGTCTTTGTAGCCTTTCGGAATCACTTCAAAGTCGATATCTACTCCATCACCTCCTCTTAGACTTACTAAAGAAACCAAACTATCAATCAATACATTCTGTGCTTGCTCATTATCAAGGAGTTGTTTATTATTGAAGTAACCATGATTCGTAACAGTCAATAATATCTTAGAACCTGATGCTTTTGCAGAATCTACTAAAGCCGTTGTTTTCCAATCATTTATAGCTTCATCTGTGCGATAACTTCCCGTTGTAGGATCAACATCATAAGAAAAATAAGCTATTGTAGATAGCAGATTATAACTGTAACTCTTATATGCATCTCCCATCCAATAGGGATGCCACCCAAATACCTCTATACCATCTGCCAATGTATCTGTGGTAATAAACTGTCGTCTTTGTATGTTCAGTGTATCATCTTCAAAAGCCTCTTGTTGTTCTTGGTGTAAAATACGATAGAGGTGGTAGTATTTTGTAATCAAATTCTCCTGTGTAGTATCAGGGAATACAGGTTCAGGCGTTGGAGCTTTTTCCAATTCGGCAATCTTATCTTTTAGATTGACTCGTTTTCCGTTTAGCTTCAATATCAATTCTACCCGTCTTTCAAACTCATCTTTCGACATGATACTTGCATAATCATCATTCACTACAGTTGAGGATTGGTCTTTACCATGTCCTACTACCTGAATACGTCCTTGTGGCAATCCTTTAGCAATCAAATAATTAATTGCCGTTTCTGCTCTTTTTTTAGACAATACCAAATTATACGCATCTGATCCCTTTTGATCTGCATAGCCGTCTGCTTCCAAAGTATAGGCCTCATCTTGATGAATAAGACCATACAAGCGATCTAATTTTAGTTGATTTTCCGTTGTAAGGTTGGATTTATTGAAGCCAAAAAAGAGGTATTGTGGATATATATTATAAGAAGAATTGGTATTCGTTGTTGAAATTTGGGTAGGGGTAGGAGGAGGAGTATAAGTTGTTGTAGTGGTTGTGTTATTTGTAACCGTGGTAGAAGAAACAACTTGCTTTTCGGATTCTAAATACTTGGCAAGTTTGGCACTATCAATCTGCTCTTCGCCAGCAACATAATTGCTAACTTCAGCTATTCCATTGTTTCGTATGAGCCAAAGCCATAATGCGAAACCAATAGCCAACATGACTAGTAGGGTTAAGAGTAGTGACAACCAATTTTTCATAGTTATTTAAGTGTAGTCGATTTATTTTTTTAGCAAAAAATGCTAATAATGTTTATTATATATTTAATAAAAAATAATATAATTTCTTCGTATTCAGTGTCTTAAAAACAATGATTAATGTGAGTGTAGCTATAAAATGCTACGGATATTTTTAAAGAAAAGTGTGTTAAATCGAAGGTGTTTTTCTGAATATTGTCAGAATTCTCTCATAAAAATAGAAACTTTATGAACAAGTTCACTAGTTTTTTTAGTTTTTTTTCTTAAATAGCAGTACGGAAATAATATATCTTTATTTTTTTATTTGACTATCAATGTTTTATAGTTTCTTTTTCGCTACAAAAAAAAAATCTATATGGCTTTTAATGACTTTACGGCAGAATCTCCTGAAAATTTTGAACAGAAATGCCTCTGTGTCTTAACATTAGATGTTTCTGGCTCTATGGCAGGCAATCCAATTTCCCAGTTAAATGCAGGATTAATGACCTTTCATTCAGAAATCAAGGATGGGGATGATGAGGTCTTGCGAGACCGATTGGAGCTGAGTATTGTTGAATTTGGCAGCAAGGTGAAATGTATTCAAGAGCCTGCTTTGGTCGACAGTTTTGACATGCCCAAATTATCAGTGAAAGGCACAACTAAAATGGTGGATGGTGTTCGTGCAGCTATCGAAAAAGTTGAAGCTCGCAAGGAATGGTACAAGAGTACAGAACAGCCTTACTATCGCCCGTGGATTATTTTGATTACCGATGGTGCACCTGATGACGACCAAGATGTGACGGCTTTGGCAGAAGAAATACAGAGAGGAGCTACGGATAAGAAATTTGTATTTTTAGCTGTTGGAGTAAAAGGCGCAGACATGAAAACACTGAGCAAAATCGCCCAAACAGGTATGCCTCCTACCAAGTTACAGGGCTTCAAATTCAGTCATTTCTTTAGATGGTTGAGCAATAGTATGGGGACTATTACCAACAAGCAAAAGGGTGAAAAGGTGGCTTTTGAGAAACCCGATTGGATGGAGGAATTTACAATTGAATAGTTTGTGTTTGGGTGTTTGTAGAGACGTTTTAGTAAAACGTCTGTACGTATTTAGTCTTTTATCTAAATTTCTATGAACGAAATAACAAACAATAATAAATGGCTCGTAGTTGGTGCATCTGTTATCGGCAAATCTCACATTGCAGATGATGTCCCCTGTCAAGACAGTCACTTATATAAGTTGTTGGAGAATGGATGGGGAATTGCAGTCGTGGCAGATGGTGCTGGTTCAGCTGTAAATTCGGACAAAGGTTCGGATTTTGTGGTGAAGGCTTCTGTTAAAGCATTCTCTCAACTCCTTCAAAAAGAACTGTGGCACATCAACCAAACTCTTCCCAGTGAAGTCGCTTGGTCTATTGCAGCAAGGGAAACATTGAAGGAAGTGCGGGCTGCATTGGATTTTTTTGCAGAAGAAAATGAATGGGAAGTTTCAAGTTTGGCCAGTACCGTGATTGTCGTTATTTTCAGTCCTATTGGAATTTTGGTGACTCATATTGGCGATGGAAGGGCGGCTTTTCAAGAAAAAGAAAGCAAAGAATGGCATCCTGCAATGATTCCTCACAAAGGCACGGAAGCAAATCAAACGGTTTTCATCACTTCTGCAATCTGGCAAGAAGAAGAGCTGGAATTGTCGGGTGTGAAAGTACCTGAAAGTCGGGTAATTCCAATTTCTCCCCTATCTTTTGCCTTGCTGTCAGATGGTTGTGAAAAACATTCTTTTGAATGTAGTCGCTTTAATGATGACCTTCAAAAGTGGTCAGACCCCAATCAGCCTTTTACCAAGTTTTTCAGCCCACTCACCTCCAATTTGAGTTCCGCAATTGAACACAACGCTTCTGTGGAAGACATTGAAGTGAAATGGGAAAGTTTTTTGAAAGGTGGGACAAAGGGATTGAAGCAAGAAGGCGATGATAAGACGATGATTTTGGGCGTATTTTGTCCTTGAAAAACCGTACCTTTGTAGGCTCTATGGCAAAATTCACATTTAGCGGACACGACACCTTTCATTGCCGACATTTTTGGCTAAAGAAAGGCTACGATTTTGTAAAAGCAGATAAAAAATTCAACAGCGATACTGCCGTTGTTGATTTAGGTGTTGGAAAAAACATGGTCAATTCTATTAGATTTTGGCTAAAATCTTTTTATATTGTCGAAGAAAATTATCAAAACACAACAAAAATTGCAGATTATATTTTTGGAGATAAGGGAGTAGATCCTTATTTAGAAGATGTGGGAACGCTTTGGTTATTGCACTATCACTTAATCACTAAAGAAATAGCTTCTACTTATTCTTTGGTCTTCAATCAATTTAGAAAAGAGCGTATTGAGTTTAACAAAGAGCATCTTTTTCATTTTCTAAAAAGGTTTTGTAAACAACAAAATTTCAAAGTATCTCCAAATAGTTTGAAGCGAGATATTGGCGTTTTTATTCGCAATTATTTACTGCCTAAAAGCAGTTCGCAAAATGTAGAAGATGATTTTTCGGGGCTTTTAATAGAGTTGGGGTTATTGAGAGAAATAGAGAAAGTAGAAACAGGCGGAAGTAATTGGTATAAAATTGAGGCATCTGAAAAAGAGGATTTACCAATTGAAGTATTGCTATTTTCTATTTTAGATAATCCAAATTGGCAATCCTCAATGTCTTTTATTAGTTTATTAAACGATAAAAACAGCATTGGCGTAGTTTATGCACTAACAGCCAATGGATTAATGTCTAAGATTGAAGAACTAACTCAACACTATTCTTTTTTAGTTTACAAAGAAGATGCAGGAGTAAGAGAACTTCAGTTTAAAGAAAAACCCAACAAATGGGAAATATTACAAAGCTACTATCAAGC
>JBMYXW010000372.1:0-4273 GCA_049608825.1 Chitinophagales bacterium | reverse complement strand
GTTGCCAAGCAAGTAGAAAACACTTCATTACCTATTCAAGTGAACCAAATGTCTGCTGGAGAAAAGGGTTTGTTGTCTTTGGTAGCGGATATAGTTAGACGATTGATATTGGCTAATTCGGATATGGAGAATCCTTTGGAAGGAAATGGAATTGTCTTGATTGATGAAATTGATTTGCATTTACATCCGAAATGGCAAAGAAATATAGTGCCTAAATTAAGGAAGATTTTTCCGAATATTCAGTTTGTGGTGACAACGCATAGTCCAGTAGTTTTGGGGGCTGTTTCAAAAGATGTTTTTATAGGCAAGGAAAATGTGCGCCTAATACACAATTTTAAAGCCTATATTCCTTCAAGTAGCCCTCAAGGTAGAACCGTAAATGATATATTGGAAGAAGTAATGCAAACACCTAAAAGAGATGAACAAATAGAAACACTTTCTCGGGAGTATTTTAGATTGATTCAGAAACGAAAACCCAATATTCCCAAAATACAAGAACTTCAAGGGCAATTGGAAAATCTTTTGGCAAAAGACGACCCCTTGTTTGTAAAGGCAAATGCTATTCTTAAACAACGAAATGTTTTGGTAGAATGAAGTATATCGAAAAAGATTTGACGATTACTATATCTGAATTTGACAAGTGGAAAGAAAGAAAAAAATGCACGAAAGAAGCCTTGGGCAAGACTTTTGAGGACGGGAAGAATGTTGGAAGATTTGAAATATCTCCAAAATTGATATTCCTAAACTCTTTTAATCAAACAAAACAAAAAAAATGCACTGGATATACCACACCCAACAAAAATGGCAAGCGGAAGAAGAAGTAGCCGTTGCCCAAAAAGTATTCTTGCGAGCCGTTGGAGAAGAAACAGAGGAGGGAAAGATGGTCAGTGACATCATCGAAATGAATGTTTTCGGGATGGACTACTATTTCGGATTAGAGAACAATCCTTTGGCAGAACCCAAGTATCAACAAATTTATTTTGAAGAATTGGACAAAAAAGACTACTACCTTGAGGAAATGGAAATGAGTGAAGGGGAGCAAACCTACATGATGAATCGCACTGCTTTGTATCTTAAAAAAAGATGGTTTAGCAAAATGGAACTATTGGAGTGGGTGAAAACGTATCTTTCTATATTGGGCTTGCCCTGTACAGGGTTTGAAGAAGAAGATATGATGGCTTTTTATGAATTAAATCCCCTACTCCAGATGTTTAGCTTAGAAAATGCCAAACGTTTTGAAGGTAAATTGGGGAAAGAGTGGTGGAAACGCAATGACAAAAAATAAAACAAAATCAATTTAAAACAAAAAACCTTATGAACCAATACCTTTTCATCTTCACCATCGGTCCAGTCCAATCTTTCATCGCACAAGCCAGAAAGACACAGGATTTGTATATAGGTAGTCAGATATTATCAGAACTGATACAGTTTGCAATGAGAGAAGCTAAACAACACTTTGATACTTATTTGCCTATTTTCCCCTCAGTTTTAAGTTCTTCAAACCCCAATCGTTTTTTGGCAGAAATTGGAGGAACTAAAAAAGAGATAGGAGAAATAGGCTTATCTGTAGAAAGTAAAGTAAAAGAACATTTTCTGGATTTAGCCGAAAAACTGATTCCGAAGAAACATAAACAGAACGTGGCTTTGCTAAAGGCTTTTGAGCAACAGGTAAATCAACATCTTGAAATTTTTTGGCTTTTTGAAGAAATTAGAAACGGCGATTATAAAACAGCTTATGTCAATATTGAACGAAACTTAGGAGCTATTAAAAATGTACGTTCTTTTCAGCAATTCGATTACAATGGAATTGGGGAAAGAGGTCGAAAATGTAGCTTAGACGGAGAACGGAATGCTTTGTTTTTTGGAAAAGGAACAAATCCTCATTATTTTACCTCATCCAAATGGAATCCCGAAGCGATTGAATTAAAGGGAGTTTCCAATTCAAAAGTTGGAAAGAATGAAGGTTTGAGTGCAGTGGGTTTTACTAAAAGATTTTATAAAAAAGGAGGATTTCCTTCAACTGCCAAAATAGCTCTAATGGAAAGTCTTCATAAAATTACAGGGGACTCAAAAAGTGACTTTGAAAAAGTATTTGGAGAAAATAATTTGCTTTATCAATTGGAAAAAGAAAAGTGTTTGAAATTGAATGGGAAGGAATGGATGGGATGGGATGACCAATTTTACTATGAAGAAAATCTTATTGAAAAGTACATTCCTTGTAAACAACAATTAGAAATTGCGAAAAAACAACATAAAAAATTGGTCAAAGCTTTCAAGGACCAAAATTTGCGTTTTGATAAATACTATGCTGTACTTACATTCGATGGCGACGATATGGGGAAGTGGCTTTCGGGCGACCAAGACCCTAATGTGAATTTAAAGGATTTCCATATCGAACTTTCTAAATGCCTAAGCGGTTTTGCTGCAAATGCAAAAATCAAAGCACCAAATGGACGAGAGGTTTATTCAGGAGGAGATGACTTTTTGGGTTTTGTGAATTTGAATCACTTATTTGATGTGTTGAAAGAACTTAGAAGCCAATTTGACGAAAAAGTAAATCAAGTTTTGAAAAGCAAATTTTCACTTACTTTAGATTTAACTTTTTCTGCTGGTGTGGCGATTGCCCATTACAAAACTCCTTTAAACATTGTTCTTGACAAATCAAGGAAAATGCAAGAAATGGCGAAAGAAAGTTCTCCTTCTAAAAATGCCTTGGGAATTGCCGTACTGAAACATTCGGGAGATAGCAATGAGGCAGTAGTCAAATGGGGGCAAATTGATAATATTGAGTATTTAGTAGAGGAGTTAAAAAATGTATCAGATAGTTTTAGTCGGGATTTGCAGCAAGAGTTTGCAACTTTTGAAGATGAATTTATTTATACCCATGATGAAATAGTAAAAGTAGAAATTAAGCGACTGATTCAACGAAAGAAACTCAAGAGAACCTTTGAGAGTCGTGAAGAAAAGAATCAATATTTAGTAGAATTTGTTAATAATTCTGCTGATTTATTCGACTATGAAAAACGCCGTTTTGGAAATTTTAAACAGGCATTGAGTATCTCTCAATTTTTAAACAAAGAAATTAATATACAATCATGATTATACGAATTAGTCCTTTAGATACTTTCTTTTTTCGAGATGGAAAACCTTTTAGTATGGGGGAAGAAACCTGGGCAGATGGAATATTCCCGCCTGCTCCAAGTGTGATTTATGGGGCATTGCGGTCGATATTTTTAGCAAATAAGAAAGCCTTACATTTAGAAAAAGCACAATTAGACAAGCTAACAGATGATTTAAGAATAAAAAGTATTCATTTAGAATTTAGAATCGATGGAGGACGGTGGAGAACTTACTTTCCTGTTCCCAATGATTTTGTAAAGATTAAACAAGATACTTCTGGTGATTCTAATGAGACCTGTATATTGGAGTTATTTCCTAATGACTTGATTTCAAACTTCAACTTTGACTTTTTCCCAAGCAAAATATTCTATGATAAGAATGGGAATGTTAAGAATAGAAAGGTGGAAGCTGTTGCTGAAAATAGTTTATTTAGAAGCTCAACTTATGAAAGTTATTTAGAAGGTGAGGGCGAAACATTGGGGTATATTAAAGATTATCTTTTGTCGGAACCAAAAGTGGGAATTGGAAGAAATAAGATTACCAGAACTTCAGAGGAAGGCAATCTATATAGAGTTGATATGAAACGACTGGGCGATTTTCAATTTGGTGAGGATCACAAGTACAAGCCAGAAAATATTCGTTTTGCTATTGATTTTGATTTCGAGGATTGGCAATTAATGGGCAAGCAATTGTTTAAAATGGGAGGCGAAGGGAAAATTTTTGGAGGGGAAGTTGAAGATAGCAGTCTTGAAGAATTAGAATTTCCAGAATTGTTGACCAAAAATGGTAAAACCTATTTTAAGGTTTGTTTATTGACTCCTTGTTTTTTTGAGCAGGGGCTTTTGCCAAGTTGGATAGATAAAAACGACTATACGGGAAGTTACCAAAATTTGAAGTTAAAACTTTTGAGTGTAGTTTCTAAGAGACCTATCTCTATTGGAGGTTTTGACATGAAAGCAAAAGGCCCTAAATATATGCGAAAAGCAATGCCCTCTGGCTCTGTCTATTATTTTGAATGTGAGGGAAATGAAAGTGCAATAAACGAAAAAATCAAACGAGTTTTTCATCACCAAAGTATTTCTGAATGGGGCAAAAAACAAGGATTTGGAATTGCAGTTGTTGGAAGACCTCAAATTAATTTTTAAACTATGTC
>JBMYXW010000371.1:0-4279 GCA_049608825.1 Chitinophagales bacterium | reverse complement strand
ACGGACAATATCTAAATAGCACAGCCCTGGTTTTACCATCACAATATCGGCACCTTCTTCAATGTCCATCAAAGTTTCTTTAATGGCCTCTTCCCGGTTGGCAGGATCCATTTGGTAGGTTTTCTTGTCGCCCGATTTGGGAGCAGAATCCAAGGCATCTCGAAAAGGGCCATAAAAAGCACTCGCATATTTGGCAGTATAAGACATAATCGCTACGTTCTCAAACCCATTGACATCCAATCCTTCACGAATCGCTCCTACCCTACCATCCATCATGTCCGATGGTCCGATGATGTCTGCGCCTGCCGCTGCCTGTGCCACCGACATTTTGACCAATATTGGCAAAGTTTCATCGTTCAATATTTGTCCATTCTCGACCAATCCATCGTGACCATCCGAACTATATGGATCCATCGCCACATCGGTCATGATACAGGCTTCTGGAAAATGTTTTTTGATGGAACTTATTGCTGCACAATAGAAGTTACCTATTTGGTAGCTATACGTAGCTGTTTTATCTTTGAGGGATTCTTCAACGGCTGGAAACAGCACAAAAGTACGAATCCCCAATTGAAGGCAAACTCTCACTTCTTTGAGTATATTATCGAGCGACAATCGAAAAATGTTGGGCATGGATTCAATTTCGATTTTTTTGTTTTTTCCGTCCAACAAAAACAAAGGATAAATCAAATGTTCTGTGCCGAGGTGTGTTTCTCGAATGTGGCTGCGAACTACACTGTTTTTTCGATTGCGTCTGGGTCGTCTGGTCATAGTTTTGGGGAGTATGGAATTTTGAATGAATAGAATGTTAAAATTAAAAACACAAAATAAGAATAAAAATGAAAAAACGGCTTTTGAGTCAAGTAGTTTCACACTTCAAATCTGGACTTCAATTTTTGAGTCTTGCTTTTATACAAAAATTCAAGAAAATGTTCATTTGGTTCTTCATGCTATGTCTTTCGGTCCTTGCGCTTATTTTTTTCTGCAATTGGGGCATAGAACACACGACTCGCAAGAAGGTTTTTGACAAAGTTTCGGAAATTCCTGCTAATAAAGTCGGTTTGTTGTTGGGTTCAATAGATGTTTTGCCGAATGGCCGCCGCAATTTGTATTTTGACTATCGCATACAAGCCACCGTTGAGTTGTACAAAGCCAATAAGATCCAATACATTGTAGCAAGTGGTGACAATCACTCCAAAGGCTATGATGAAGCAACTGCCATGAAAGAGGCATTGATGCGAAAGGGAATCCCTGAATCAGCTATTTACCTCGACTATGCAGGTTTTCGCACTTTGGACTCAGTGGTTCGTTGTCACAAAGTTTTTGGTCAAAAACGCTTCACCATCATTTCCCAACTGTTTCACAACCAACGAGCCGTTTTTATCGCTTCTACAAAAGGCTTGGAAACTGTGGGCTTCAATGCTCGAAATGTTTCGACACGATATGGATTGAAGGTGATGATGCGTGAATATTTGGCAAGGGTAAAGGCGGTTTTGGATATTTATGTATTGCGGAAAAAACCTAAATTTTTGGGACCTGCGGTGAAAGTTGGTTGAGGCTCAATTCAACTAATTTCCTCCAAAAGTCGTATCTTTCCGCTTTAATTTTTAAGCTTGAAATTTCAAATACGATCGTCAATATTTGCCCATTATGTACAAACAATTACCATCCATTTCAACATTTTTGTTCCTCACTTCAATTCTATTTTTTTCCCTTCAATCCATACATATTGAAGCCCAAAGTAAAAAGAAAAACAAATCACGAACCTCCAATATTCAATCCCAAACCTATCCCGAAAAACTATACGATGCCCTCGAATGGCGCAACATTGGACCATTCAGAGGAGGGCGTTCTTGTGCCGTGACAGGCGTACCGAATCAGCCCGACCTGTACTATTTTGGTAGCACAGGAGGAGGCGTTTGGCGCACAACGAATAGTGGTAAAACATGGAAAAATATTTCGGATGGATTCTTTGGTGGTTCTATAGGTTCGGTTGCAGTGAGCGAATGGGACAATAATGTAATTTATGTCGGTGGAGGCGAAAAAACCGTTAGAGGAAATGTCAGTTATGGCTATGGTGTTTGGAAATCGGTGGATGCAGGCAAGACTTGGGAATCAATGGGCTTAGAAAATTCTCGCCACATTTCTCGCATCCGAATCCATCCCAAAAATCCAGATTTGGTTTATGCCGCAGTCATGGGCGACCTCTTCAAACCTTCAACCGAAAGAGGCGTATATCGCAGCAAAGATGGCGGCAAAACGTGGTCAAAAGTTTTATATTCCAATGATTTGGCAGGCGCAGTCGATTTGACTTTTGACCCGACCAATCCCCGAATATTGTACGCATCGACTTGGCGCATACAGCGCACACCTTACAGCCTATCAAGTGGAGGAGAAGGTTCTGCTCTTTGGAAATCAACAGACGGTGGTGAAAACTGGACAAATATTTCGGAGAAAAAAGGAATGCCCAAAGGGCCATTGGGAATCATTGGCGTAGCTGCTTCTCCTGCAAAACCCGACCGAGTTTGGGCAATGATGGAAGCCAAAGATGGCGGACTTTTTCGTTCTGAAGATGGCGGTGAAACATGGAACAAAGTGAACAGTAGCCGAGCTTTGCGGCAAAGAGCTTGGTACTATACCCGTGTGTATGCCGATACCAAAGATGCCGACAAAGTTTATGTCTTGAACGTCCGTTACCAAACCTCAACCGATGGCGGCAAAACCTTCAAAGCCCGTTCTGCACCGCATGGCGATCACCACGATTTGTGGATTGCACCCGAAAATCCCGATAGAATGATAATGGGCGACGACGGTGGGGCACAAATCACCGATGATGGCGGTAAAGATTGGTCGACTTACCACAATCAACCAACTTCACAGTTTTACAGAGTCACCACAGACGACCATTTTCCCTACCGAATTTATGGCGCACAACAAGACAATTCGACTGTCCGAGTCAGTCACCGCAGCGAAGGCTGGACAATTGGCGAAGATGATTGGGAATCGACAGCGGGAGGCGAAAGCGCACACTTAGCGATTGACCCGACCAACAACGACATCGTATATGGTGGCAGTTACGACGGTTTTTTGACCCGCAAAAATCATGATACCGACCAAGTAAGAGCCATCAATGTTTGGCCCGACAATCCGATGGGACATGGTGCGGAAGGAATGAAATACCGATTTCAATGGAATTTCCCGATTTTCTTTTCGCCCCACAATCCAAAAAAACTCTATGCAGCCTCCAATCACCTGCATGTCAGTGAAGACGAAGGGCAATCTTGGCAAATCATCAGCCCCGATTTGACCCGAAACGACTCCACTAAATTGGTTTCGTCTGGTGGTCCGATTACCCAAGACAATACTTCGGTCGAATACTATTGCACCATTTTTGCAGCCGCAGAATCGCCTTATGAAAAAGATTTGTTGTGGGCAGCTTCGGACGATGGTTTGGTGCATATCAGTCGAGATGCAGGCAAAAATTGGTCAAATGTCACTCCCAAAGGAATGCCTGAATGGATGATGTTCAATTGTGTAGAAATTGACCCCTTCAATAAAGGAGGCGTTTATTTGGCTGGAACTCGCTACAAATTGGGTGATTACCGTCCTTACCTTTACCACTCCAAGGATTACGGAAAAACGTGGCAAAAAATCACGAATGGTATTAATAGCGAACATTTCACCAGAGCCGTCCGAGCCGACCCAAAACGTGAAGGTTTGCTCTATGCAGGAACAGAAACAGGGATGTATATTTCCTTCAATGACGGATTGCAGTGGCAGCCCTTCCAAATGAATTTACCGATTGTACCGATTACCGACCTCGCCATTAAAAACGACAACCTCATTGCAGCGACACAAGGACGCAGCTTTTGGATGATTGACGATTTGACTCCACTTCATCAATTGAACAGCGACATTGCTCGAAGCAAAACACACTTGTATCAACCCATGCCGACTTATCGAATGGATGGCGGTACTACCAAAAAAATGCCGAAAACGGCAGGGCAGAACCACCCGAATGGAGTAATGGTGCATTTTTACTTCAATGAAATGCCCGACACTGCAAAAACTACGGTGAGTTTGGAATTCATGGAAATGAATGCCGACAGTACTTTGATTAAAAAATATTCGACCAAACCCAATAAAGAGAAAAAGGAAGGTAAATTGAAGGAATTGAAAGAAGGCATGAACCGATTTGTTTGGAATATGGACTATCCCGATGCTGAATCTTTTGACGGAATGATTTTGTGGTGGGGAAATTTGGGCGGTCCACAAGCAT
>JBMYXW010000370.1:0-4286 GCA_049608825.1 Chitinophagales bacterium | reverse complement strand
CCACTACAATTTTAAATCGTTCATTTTCAAAGGCTTTTTTGATAGCCTCATCCATTTCAATTGCCGAACTTGCGTCTAAATCCCCTGCAATAGATAACCTTAAAACCTCTTCTTGATAAAATTCGTTTATCTCCATAAATCCAATCCTCCTATGTGTATATGTTGTAAATGATGAAAAAGTTCCAAAAAACATGCAATTTCTTAAAAAAAAAATCGTTTTTTCCAATTTTTAGCTAAAAAAATAATATTAAAAATTGTTAAATCAATCCAAACTCTTTATCTTCAATACCAAAATGGCTGTGTCGTCTTTGTGTAATTCACTATCAGTAAACCCCTTGAAGTCCTCTACAATGGCATTCTTAATTCCCTCAGCACTTCTTTCACTATTTACCTCCAAACATTTTTTGAGGCGGTGATAGCCATACTGTTCATTTTCATTAGAACTGCGTCCTTCCACCAAGCCATCGGTATATAAAACCAAGACATCTCCTTCGTTCAAAATCCGTTCTTTTACCTCAATAAAGTTTCGATAGCTGTCATTGCGGATGATTCCCAAGCCCATACCATCTCCCTCCAAATAATCCACTCTTTGGGTATTGATGTCAAAATACAACATAGGACAATGCCCCGCACGACTATACTGAAATTTTCGCTCATCAAAATTGAGCATAATGTAAAAGAGGGTAATGAATCGCTTCTTCTCCAAACAATTGGAAATAGCACGGTTCGCCATCGTCAAAAAATGATTGGCTGTAATAGAAACCTGTATCAAAGATTGAAAAATCCCTTTCATCTGCGCCATGTGAAAAGCCGCCGAAGTTCCCTTGCCTGATACATCACCAATCACAATCGCCAATTGGTCTTTTTTGCGCTGATTGTAATCATAATAATCTCCACCCACTTCCTTTGCCGATTCGTGAAATACTCCTATTTCAAAATACTCACTCTCTGGAAATTTCTGGGGCATCAAGTCCGCCTGTACTTTTTGAGCAATCTGCAATTCCTCCTTGTACCGAGCCGATTCAATCGTTTCTTGCAGCAATTGAATGTTCTCAAATGCCAATTTGGATTGGTCAATATAGCCTCGAACCATATTAATCATGTACTCGTCAAAACCCTCTGCGAAGGGTTTTATCAAAGAAATAGTCGCCAACAACTGTTCGTTTTTATCGAAAATGGGAAAAATAATCAGTGATTGAAACAAAGATTGTTTGTCCGTAAAAACCTTTGCTTTGATTAAATCGGGGAAATAATGATACGGTTTCTCATTACTTGATACCTGCAATAGATCGTAAAAACCAATCTTGGCATTGATGAGTTCGATTTGTTCTTGGTAAATATTGGAAGTATGGACTGTCTGGGGAATGTTCTCATTTTGAAGCATCAACCACCCCGCATTGCTCTGCGTATTTTGAAAGCAAATATTAAACAATCGTTCAAATATTTTTTCCTCACTTTCCTTGTTTTGCAGTGCTTGACTCATTTCTTGATAGCTGCGAATCTCCGTATTTTGTTCTTCAATAACAGACGAAATAGGCAGATTGAACAGCAATGCCAACATAGACAAAACGCCATAAGCCGTAGCACTTCCACTCAATAATAACAAAAATGGATTGCAGTAAAAAGGGCTGATGATTCCCTCTGCAATTGTACCCATTCCCATCATTTTCTGAATCACTGCAAGAGAAATAAGATTGATGGTCAACAAGAAAAAAACTGAAAGCCATTTGACCCGCATCTTCAAATCTGCAATCCATTTGATTCTAAATACCAAAGGAAAAAACACCAAAAAACCTGCTACAAAAATCACTTTCCAAACGATTTCGGGTAGGTGCAAATGTTCAATCATGGCGATGGCTGCAATCATCAGAATAATCATGAACAAACCCCACTGACGAATCACCATATTGTCTCTGCGGTGAAAAATCAATTTGCGGTAGAGCATGATACTCACCAAAAAATAAACAAAAGCAGCTCCTATCACCACCAAATCCATCGCTTTTCCATATTGAGCCTCTGCTAAATGTTGGATTCCCAAATAAGGAAATAGGGGTTCTGAAATAATTAGTCCCAAAGCGACCATACCTACAATGATGATGCGTGTAAAAAGTTTTTCGACATTGAAGATAGTAGCATATTTATAATATTCGTGCATCGAAAAGAAGTGAGACACAATCGTTAATCCAAAAAATATGCCCAATACCATAGGGTTAACAAACGCCAAGTCCTCCTCCACCATCACTCCAATAAGGGTAAGTAAGAAGCAGATAATGCTAATAAACAAATAGATTTTATAGCGTTTGGCTATCATTTCGTAATTTTGACTTATGGGTAGAAAACGAAAGATAGTTAAAGAACTCGAAATAACCAAGATAGCCGCCGAAGGAAAGGGAATGGCTAGACGAGATGGTAAGGTTATTTTTGTCGAGAATGCCGTTCCTGGCGACATTGCAGACGTGAGAATCATCAAGAACCGAAAGGATTTTTCGATTGGGAAGGTCTTCGATTTGAAAAAAAAGTCGGAAGACAGAATCGACGCTTTTTGTGAATACTTTGGTGTTTGTGGAGGTTGTAAATGGCAACATTTGGCTTACGAACAGCAAGGCATTTACAAACAATCCATCGTGGAAGAATCGCTCCGACGAATTGGCAAACTCGAATTTCCGCCTATCTTCCCCATTTTGCAGGCTGAAAAAACACAGTATTACCGCAACAAAATGGAGTTCACCTTTTCCAATAAACGTTGGCTCACTATGGAAGAAGTGAACAGTGATGAATCCATCGACAATCGAAATGCCGTTGGTTTGCACGTTCCAGGAGTGTTTGATAAAGTAGTCGATATCGAACACTGTCACCTGCAAGGCGAACCCTCCAACGACATCCGCAACGAAATCCGAAAGTATGCCGAAGAAAATGAACTCACCTATTATGACTTGAGAGGACACCACGGCTTACTCCGCAATCTGATTATCCGTACTACAACTTTGGGCGAGGTGATGGTGATATTGAGTGTAGCCAAACCCGAACAAGAGGCGATTGATGGTTTGATGGAGCATTTATTGAAGCAGTTTCCACAAATTACTTCTTTGCATTATGTGGTCAATCAAAAAAAGAACGACACACTGTATGACCAAGACATCATCACCTATCATGGTCGGGGTTATATTTTTGAAACTTTTGAAGATTTGAAGTTCAAAATTAGCCCCAAATCTTTTTTCCAAACCAATTCTTACCAAGGCGTTCGCTTATACAATGTTGTGCGAGAATTTGCAGATTTGAAGGGTGACGAATTGGTGTATGACCTCTACACAGGAACGGGAAGTATTGCCTTATTCTTGGCGAAAAAATGCCATAAAGTAGTTGGGATTGAAACCGTTGAAGCGGCAATTGTGGATGCCAAATTCAATGCAGAATTGAACGGCATGGACAATACTGCTTTTTATGCAGGCGATGTGAAGGATATGTTGGGAGGTGATTTTGTGGCGAAAAATGGAACGCCCGATGTATTGGTGACAGACCCACCGAGGGCAGGAATGCACCGAGATGTAGTGGAGCGAATCTTGGAAATGTCGCCTTCAAAAATCGTCTATGTGAGCTGCAATCCTGTGACACAGGCTCGTGATTTGCAGTTTTTTGCAGAGGATTATTCTATTGAGAAGGTTCAGCCTGTGGATATGTTTCCGCATACGTATCACATTGAGAATGTGGTTTTGTTGAATAAGAGGTAAAATTTAAACTCTTCCAGTTTGTTTTCTTAGGGTAATACTACAATTAAAAATCATTGCCAATTTATACATTTATTTTGGTTTTTGAAAAAAAAGGTCATAACAAACATAAAAAAAGCTGCTGATTACACATCGGTAATCAGCAGCTTTAGATTTTGAAGGTGCTTGTGACCTTCAATGAAACGAGCTATTGAAGCTTATTTCTTGTTGTTAGAGTCAGAGCTTACTTTTACAGCAGGTACAGCTACAGTTGTAGTTCCTTCTGTTTTTGTTTCGGCAGCAGCCTTTGCAGCAGCAGCTTTTTTCTTTGCACAACATCCAGAAGCTGCAGATTTAGAGCAAGCTTTCTTTGCAGTTGATCCTTCTGTTTGAAGTGATGCTTTTACTACTGATACACCTTCATTGCTTTCATTCGCAGCAGCAGCTTTTGCAGCAGCGGCTTTTTTAGCACAAGTTGCAGCACAGGCTTTTTTGTCAGCTTTAGAGCAAGCTTTCTTTGCAGTTGCTCCTTCTGTTTGAAGTGATGCTTTCACTACTGATACACCTTCATTGCTTTCATTC
>JBMYXW010000369.1:0-4299 GCA_049608825.1 Chitinophagales bacterium | reverse complement strand
AGTGTTGAAGATGAAGCCAAAGCAAAACCCACTGTTGCTCTACACTACAAATCAAACAATGCAAGTTGGCAAATATTGACGATGGAAAGCAATGATGTGATGTCTAATGACGATGTATTTGAGGCAAGTTTTCTGCCCGAACCCAATGCCCAAAGCGTTGAATACTATATTGAAGCCGTTGATGCAACAGGCTTAACCAGCCGCTACCCAAAAGAAGACTCAAAAATAGTTCACATGAGAGTAGGTCCAAAAATATTTCTCAATGAATGGATGCCTGAGAATAACGATGCAGTAGCAAATCCTCAAGGCAACTATGAATCATGGATAGAAATTTACAATGGCGATGAACAAGCGGTTTGGTTAGGGGACTATTTTCTAACAAATGATTTTAAAAATACTCAAAAATGGAACTTACCTTCAAAAACATTGATGCCTGATGAATATATGGTAATATGGCTGGATGGAAAAATTACTGAAGGCTTCAGTCATGCTCCCTTTGGTTTTGACTCCAATCACAAACAAATGGGAATATTCGGACCAGCCTCCCTAAATTATGCGCCAATAGATTCTTTTTCGTATAAAGATGTAATTCCCAATACGGCTTACGGCTTGACCGATGAAAGTCAAGACGCTTATACTGTTTTGAAAACAAGCACACCTGGATTTCCAAATGGCTTATCTACTGTCTCCGATTATGCAGCACTGGTCAATAGTGCAAAAATTGATACGATTTATCCCAATCCTTTTAAAGAGATTGCTACCTTTGCTTTCAATATTGAAAGACCACTTTTTGTAAAAGCTACCATCTTTAATATCAAAGGTGAGAGAATTGTAGATTTAACAAAACGTCAATATTATGTGGGGACTCATAAAATTGCTTGGAGCATTTCTCCTACACAAAAAGAATCTGGCATCCGAACATTTGTTTTGAAGTTGTCTATTAAAGACGACAAAGGCAATGAATTTTCTCCTCCAATGGAGCGATTTTATTGGTCAGGTGATTAAATACCGCATAAACTTTCTTGGTCTTTGGATTGTTGTGCTAAGAAGTGTAGGTTCATTTTTTTTACTACAATTATTAATTCATTATCATCAAAACCATGCAAGGCAAAAGAAATCAGGCTCAAAAAATTATCTCAAAACATACATATATTGCTATTGGAGCAGGATTAATTCCGATTCCTTTAGTAGATATAGCTGTTTTGAGTGTAGCACAAGCAAATATGATCAGCGAACTCTGTGATGTCTATAGAGTTTCTTACGAAAAATCCATAGACAAAGTACTTCTGACCTCTATTGCAGGTGGGGCTTTTCCCAAATTAGCTGCATCTTTTGTAAAAATAGTACCAGGAGCAGGTTCTTTATTTGGCGGTATTCTTCGAGCAGGCTTCTCTGCTGCCAGTACTTATGCAATTGGTGAGGTTTTTGTCCGACATTTTGAAGAAGGAGGCAGTATGCAAAACTTCAATTTTTACCTTTTTCAAGATTACTATTATGAAGTATTGGAGAAGGGAAGAGTATATGTGGAAGAAACTCGAAAAAAATCTACCAAGGGTGAATACAAAATGTATGAAATCAACAATGAGGTAACAGAAGAACTCAAACGCCTTAATCAACTCCTTGATAAAGGTGAAATTTCGGAGGAAGAGTTCAGTCAAATGACTGATCAATTATTAGATTCTTTGTAAAACCTACCAATCAGAAATAAAACAATAATAGGAGGGTTTGGTTAAGAAGAAGCGAATGGAAAAAGCGACATAATGCTTCCTCGGCTAAACCCTTTTTTTTACTACTCTCCTTTTCTTTTTTAAGTACCTAATCAAAATCAATCGCACATTTCGTTTCGTAAAAACATTGATAATCAAACACTTAAAATCTGATTACTGACTTCCTACACAATTAGACATCTACCAACATTGTATAAGGTTTGATGTAAACTGTAAAAGTTGTTCCTTCCCCCACTTTGCTTTCTACTTCAATTCTTCCCCCATTCTTTTTGATGGTATTGTTCAAAATACTTAAACCAATACCCGCTCCCTCTTGCTTACTATCAATTTGTTTGAAAGGTTGAAACAGTAAATGGCTGTATCTTTCAAGGTTGATACCAATTCCATTGTCTGCAACACTAAAAACCACATACCCTTCTTTTTCCTCTACTTTGACCATTATTTCAAGCAGCCTCTTATCATCTCGATACTTAATGGCATTGTCTAGTAAATTGTAAACCATACTGACAAGGTAAGGTTTTACATAATAAAAATTAGGACTGCTTACAAAATCGGTCTCGACATTAGATTGAAGGTTAGCCAATTGATCGGAAAACCGTGCTTTTACTTCATAAAAAATATCTTTTAAATTAATATTTAAGATAGCGTGGCTACCATTTTTTTGGAAATCAAGGAATTGCATCAAACCATTTAGAACGGATTCTAGTTTTTGACTTGCCATGCCAACTCTTTCCAATGTTTTTTCCCTACTTGCCACATCTTGAGATTTCGACAAGCTCTCGACATAAGATTTTATACGCAAAATTGGTGCACGTAAATCATGAATAGCACCATTGACAAAATCATCCAAGAAAGAATTCAACTCTTCCAAATACTCATTTGCATGTTCTAAATCATACATTCGTTCTTCTACCTTTTGTTCGAGTTCTTCATTGAGCTGTAATATTTGTAACTCTTGAGCTTTTAGCTCCGATAAATTTCGAGTCGTAATTGCCACCTCTGCTACAATACCCTCTTGAACAATAGGACTCACTTTCGCCTTTATATAAACCCGTTCATTAGTAGGTATCATAAAATCTAAATCATAAAACACCGTTTTTCCAGTATCAAAAACTTCGTCCATCGCCTTTCTAACAACTTTTCCACTTTCTGGAGGCAAATAATTAAAAACTTTATTTCCTATTACATCATGTTTGGAATAACCTGGGTAGGTAAAATTCAAGTCTAGGAATGTTCCTTCTCTATCATAAATAGATAGATTATCAATCGCATTTTCAAATACCGTTTTATAACGTGCTGCTGTAGCTTGATTTTTAGCAGCCATTGATTTCACTTCATTGATATTTGTAAATGTGATAACCACACCATTAATCATGTTTTCTGTCGTTCGATAAGGCAGAATCCTCATTAAGAAATAATTCTCATGAATATCAATGACTTCCCTTTCGATTGTATTAAGATTCAGCAACACTCTTTTTGCCAATTCTGCTAAGTCCACATTTTGAAGGGTATGAGAAAAGGCAGTAATCGAACGCCCCATATCACTATCCACCAAGTCCAACTGTTCGTGAATTGCAGGAGTAAACTTTCTAATTCTCAAATAATTATCCAAGAAAATAGTAGCAATTTCCGTGCTTTTCAATAAGTTGGCAATATCATTATTAACCGTTGTCAATTCTTCAATTTTGGACTGAAGCTCTGTATTAACTGTATAAAGCTCCTCATTAACCGATTGAAGCTCTTCATTTGTACTTTGTAATTCCTCATTTGAAGCCAACAACTCCTCATTTGAAGCCTGCAATTCCTCATTAGTCGTTTCCAATTCTTCAATAAGAGATTGTTTCTGCTCTTTGGCTTCCTTCAATTCCAATTCCAATGTATGTATTCGTTCTTCTCTCAAAGAACTAGAATCCACCTCCACCAAATTTTGAAAATCAGCAACTGTAGTACTGCCTTTTATGTGTATCTCCACCAAGACGACTTTGTTGTCCACTTCTGGAACATGGACAGCAGAAAAGTTCATATCTATTTGATAGACATTCTGATCTTTCCTAAAAGGCACATTTTTATATAAAATCGTTTGTCGATTCTCCAAGGCTCGCCTAACACCATTTCTAAACAGAAGACTCTCTTCTGATTCCAGTAGATTTTCGATGTTCATGCGTACCAATGCTTGAGGAAAATGCAGTAAATGCCCTACATTTCCATTGATAAACAAAACATCTAGGTCTTTGGTAAGAAACAAACAAATCGGCGCATGTCTTCTAACTAAAATACCACTGAAAAGCATCTCCCGACGCTTGTAATTTAAATAGTTGTTTTCAGCAGGAACAAAACTCTCTTCTGCTTTTAATACAGATTCTTTTGGCTTCAATTTATTTCGAGTAGGCCAAATAGATGTTTTTCGCTTAGAAGTTTTTGCAGCCTCATATATATTTTCAAATATATTCCATTTTTGATTAATTGCATGAAAAGCCTGTTTGAGCTTACCAATCGACTCGCTCGGCCCCAAGAACAAAAAACTTCCTTGGTTGAGCGAAAAATGGTAAATCTCCAATAACTTTTTCTGAAC
>JBMYXW010000368.1:0-4321 GCA_049608825.1 Chitinophagales bacterium | reverse complement strand
CTTCAATTATCCATTATCAACTTTCAATTATTCATTCTCAATTTCTTCAACTAAAAGATTAAAAATGAATCGCTTATAGTATTATGAAAACCCAATTTTTTTCCGTATCTTTGTTTGATTGTAAAAGTTTAATTTAATAATTATAACCACATAAAAGACAATAGATTATGTCGTCAACTTATACTGCTGATAGCATTCAGGTTTTAGAGGGATTGGAAGCCGTTAGGAAACGCCCTGCAATGTATATCGGAGACATAGGCGTGAAGGGATTGCACCATTTGGTTTATGAGGTGGTGGACAACTCGATTGATGAAGCCATGGCAGGGTATGCCACCGAAATTACGGTCATTATTCACGAAAACAACTCTATCACCGTCACAGATGATGGAAGGGGAATTCCCGTAGCGATTCACGAAAAAGAAGGACGTTCTGCATTGGAGGTCGTTATGACAGTTCTACACGCAGGGGGGAAATTTGACAAAGGTTCTTACAAAGTATCGGGTGGTCTGCACGGTGTAGGTGTCTCCTGTGTCAATGCACTTTCTTCTCATGTCAAAGTCGTTGTAGAACGAGATGACAAACAATATCAACAAGAATACAGCATTGGTGCTCCGCTATATCCTGTCAAAGAAGTAGGTATAGCAGTAGGAAGAGGAACTTCAACAACTTTTTTACCCGATGCCAGTATTTTCACGGTTAGTGTTTACAAATACGAAACCTTGGCGGCTCGCTTGCGAGAATTGAGCTATTTGAATAAGGGTATCAAATTGACTCTCACAGACGAAAGAGAAAAGGACGAAGAAGGCAATTTTGTGACCGATACTTTTCTTTCAGAAGGAGGTTTGGTCGAATTTGTTACCTATCTCGACTCTACTCGACATGCTCTTATCAAGCCCATACACCTTGAAGAAACAAAGGATATGGTGGCAGTAGAGGTGGCTCTTCAATACAATACGGGCTATAGTGAAAATGTCCATTCGTATGTAAACAACATCAATACTATTGAAGGAGGAACGCATGTATCGGGTTTTCGACGTGCATTGACCCGTACCTTCAAAAAATACGGTGATGACAACAACCTATTTAGCAAATCCAAAATAAATGTTAGTGGTGAGGATTTCAGAGAGGGATTGACCGCTTTGATTTCGGTAAAAGTGCCAGAACCACAGTTTGAAGGACAAACCAAAACCAAATTGGGGAATGGCGAAGTCATGGGGATTGTAGATAGTGCAGTGAGTAGTGCATTGAACAACTTTTTGGAAGAAAACCCGAAAGAAGCCAAAATTGTCATCGAAAAAGTTCTTTTGGCTGCCAATGCTCGACATGCTGCCCGCAAAGCTCGTGAATTGGTACAGCGCAAAAGTGCCTTAACAGGTTCTGGCTTACCTGGTAAATTGTCTGACTGCTCAGATAAAGACCCTAAAAACTGCGAAATCTACTTGGTTGAGGGTGATTCGGCAGGCGGTACAGCCAAACAAGGGCGTGACCGTGCTTTTCAAGCGATTCTGCCTTTGCGTGGTAAGATTTTGAATGTGGAGAAGGCTATGGACCACAAAATCTACGACAACGAAGAAATACGCAATATTTTTCAAGGCTTGGGAGTCTTTCACAACGAACAGAAAGAACTCGTTTTGGACAAACTTCGCTACCACAAAGTAATCATCATGTGTGATGCCGATGTCGATGGTAGCCATATTGTGACTTTGATACTCACTTTCTTTTTCCGTCAGATGAAAGAGTTGGTCGAGCAAGGATATATTTACATTGCCGCACCTCCACTTTACTTAATCAAACGTGGCAAAAAGCAACAATACTGCTGGACAGAGACACAACGAGAAGCAGCAGTGAGAGAACTCGCAGGCAATGGCGACCCAAGCAAGGTACACATCCAACGATACAAAGGTCTTGGTGAGATGAATGCCAACCAGCTTTGGGATACAACCATGAATCCTGAATTTAGAACGCTTCGACAGGTGACGATTGAAAGTGCGGCTCAGGCGGATTATGTGTTCTCCATGTTGATGGGCGGCGATGTCGCACCTCGTAGAGAGTTCATTGAGAGTCATGCGAAATATGCTAATATTGATATTTAATGATCATTGGTGGATGGTTTTTGTAAAATATATTTCAATCATAATTTATCGCAGTACAGGGTTTAAACCCTGTGCTACGATAATACGACATACAACTCAAATAAAAACTCTATCCGATTCCATTCGTTCACAAAAGTCTGTGGTCGGTAACACAAGCCCGCTGTCTTGCCCAATTGTTGATGTGTTTTGACCAAATCGGGTGACATCGCCAAAGGGTCGTACAAATCCGCCAAACTGTTATCAAGGTATTTCCATCACTCTTTAAACCGAAAGATAGCAGTCAAATACTTTCTTCCTTCAAAATCTGTCATATTGGACTCGACCAATTCATAGCCCAATTCGGTGATTTTGCTGAGGTAATCGGTCACTACTCGCTGCATAGCATCTCGTCCCCGAAACAGCTTGACATTTTCAAAATGCTTGCGAGTGCCATCTTCATAAGTTACCGCATAATCCACCATAGAATAGGTTTTGTAAGGCCCAATCCAACGAGTTTTGCGGACTTTCATATAAATTAATTCGGTTCGATTGGGATAAAAAATGCTGATGGCATTGGTGCCATAGTCAGCCGTGAAGGTAATCAAGTGTCCAAAAGCTGGAGGAACTGAAACAGGAGCAGGAATAAGATTGGTATTGGGAACAAGGGAATTGTCTGTTTGAGATTGTGCAAAAGTATTGGGTGATTGAAGAAAAATAATAGCCAAAATAATGACAATGGTTATTGCTTTCATATTGAAAATGGATTTTTTAAGTGTTTAAAAATTAGATACCTGCAAAATATCATCTTCTGCTTGTTTTTTCAATTACAATATTCTTCACTTATACACTTGATTTGGCTTCAATTAACAACACTCACTTGCTATATTGAAAACAAAAAACCCTGCCTTACAAACTTTATTGCAAGAGGCAGGGTTATCATTTAAAAAGCTATACAGACCAAAAATTAAACATTTATTATTTTTAATTTTCTTTAAACGCTCTTACCAAAAAAACAAAAGATTCCAAGTCTTTAACTTGTTTTGTCATGTCCTTGCCTTGTAAAGAAGTGCTGTTGGGCAAGGTTATATTGACATTGGCCTTTCTAATTAATTTTTGAATATTGGAAGTCTTGATAGCATAAGAAACACTCTCTGCTTTTGAGTGTTTTGCCTTGATAATACCAACAAGGCTGCCTTGTGAATCAAAAAGAGGGGCACCACTATAGCCAGAATGTACAGGTACAGAAATTTGATGAGTATTTACATCTCCCTTATAACCACTTCGAGAACTGATTAAGCCATCGCCCAATTTGATATCATATCCCATACTTTCAGTCAGAGGATAACCCAAAGCAAATACTTCTTCACCTACTTCACCATTAGACTCTCTAAAATAATATGGAATAGAAGGAAATCTACTAAAATTTTGATCTTCAATCTTTAATAGAGCTAAATCTGCTTCTTTATCTACATCTACAACTACAGCTCGGTAGGCGAAATAAGGATTTCTTTGAGGAATCATCAATTCAATAAGGTCTTGACCTTCTATTACGTGATAGTTGGTGATAATGTATCCATCTTCGTGAATAGCAACAGCACTTCCCGATGAACTAAGGTGAAAACGATTGCTTACAGTTTCTTCAGTTCCTACAGGATGCTTACGGTTTAGATAATCTAAATCATTCTGTACCTTAGATTGTGATGCTTTTTTTATTTCAGTAGTAAGCATTTCTTTGTTAGATACTAAGCGACTGACAATATTATAATTTGGAGATTGACTGTGCATTTCTTTCCATACTGCCATCAAATTTTGGTATAAATTAGGGTCAGCAGAAATTGGAGTTTGGTTGAATCTGAATACCTCTTCTCCTCGACAATTGCGAAATGTAATTCGATGATGGGTATAAAAACTGTTTTCAAAAGTATTGAATACAGATATAGTCATTATATCACATGGGTTAGATACTTTTGCTTTTAAAGCTGTTTTTTGCTTAGTAGTAAAAGCTATATCTTCAAAACCAAGACTTATACAATAACTTACAAAGTTATCAATCATAGGTTTTTGGTTGTTATCTACAAGAGCTTGATCTGCAGCAGAGAGTTCGATGTAAGCAGATTCTGTTTCACTCATGATTTTTGATAAATCAAAGATGTCCTTTTGTCCAAAAATTGAAGTAGAATGTAAAAGGCAAAACAATGCCAATAGAGAAGTAAAATGGTGTATAAGCTTTTTCATGAGAATAGGGATTA
>JBMYXW010000367.1:0-4337 GCA_049608825.1 Chitinophagales bacterium | reverse complement strand
CCACAATCTTACACAAACGACTCACCAAAAAAGGATAGCCTGCTGTGTGATAATACAAACGTTCTGCAATCACAGGAATATCCATTGTCACATCTTCCGCTTCTGAATACTGCTCCAACATAGGCGCAATTTCCTTCGGATTGAAGCTCATTTCTACTTTAAAATCTACTGCAATATTCCACGGTGAATTGTATTGTGCATCTGCTGAATTTCGTAATTTGTATTTCAAAGATTTGATATCGTGTACTCCTGCAAGAATAATGCTATGAAATGTCTTATCAAAATCCGACATTCTGTTTAAGTATTTGGTACGCAACATCGCCAAAAACCTCAAGAACGAAATATAATTGCTGCTTGCATCTACTTCGTCTATTAGCATAACTAACTTTTTGTTTGCAGCATGGGTGATGGTCGTAATAGCTGTAGAAAGGTTGGTCAGAGTATCCCCTTTTATTTGAGTCTTCTGTAATAATTCATAAATCGTATTATCTACTTGCCTAAATCCTTCCTTCATTTTCACCATAAACATCTCAGCAAAAGCATCGTCTGATTGATGAGAAACATCCCTTACATCTTCAAAGGTCAAACGAATCGCTAAATAATCTTCCTTTTTTTTCAATTGTTCCATCAAAAAATGCAAAGTCGTAGTTTTACCATATTGCCGAGGGCGATTGAGCGTAAAGTATTTCCCACGTTCTATCAAGTTCATTACATCCGATATTTTATGCGAATTATCCATCATATAATGAATCTTAGAATAACAAACACCAGTAGTATTAAAATCTTTCATTGGTTACACCTTTTCTTACAAAGATACAATTTTCCAACCTACTTTAAGGTGATTCGTTGTACCTTAGATGCCGCAAAAAACAACACAAGAAAAGCCTGCTACAAAAACATTTCTTTAATTTGATTCATGGAAGTCAAACACATTTTGATTTCTGTATTAACCTTTTGATTGATTCTTATGAGAGTTTTTAAATTTGGAGGCGCATCGGTGAAAGATGCCGATGCAATTCGCAATGTAGCAGCGATATTAGAAGAGTATAAAAATGAAAAATTGGTGGTCGTCATTTCTGCAATGGGCAAAACGACCAATGGTTTAGAAGCGGTTACCAATGCCTATTACGACCAAACGGGGGAAGCAGCTCCGCTTTTTGAAGTCATAAAATCGGAGTTATTGTCAACAGCCGAAGAACTTTTTGAAGTCGTTCCAGAAGCATTGAAGGAAGATTTGGCGGGGATTTTTACCAAAATTGAAGGTAGGATAAATAAGCATCACCGAGTACCCTTCAATTTTATTTACGACCAAATCGTGTCGGCAGGAGAATTGCTTTCGACCACGCTTATCAGCCATTTTTTGAGGTCAGAAGACATTGCCAACCAATGGGTGGACATTCGTGACTACATCAAAACCGACAATACCTATCGAGAAGGACAGGTAAATTGGTCTTTAACAACCACCAAAGTACAAGAAGGATTTTTACCCATTTTGGAAAACCAATTGATTGTCACACAAGGTTTTTTGGGCGGAACGGTAGAGAATTTCACCACTACATTGGGGCGTGAAGGTTCGGATTATACGGCTGCAATTCTTTCCAATGCCCTCAATGCCGATTCAATGACCGTTTGGAAAGACGTTCCTGCAATTTTGAACGCCGACCCAAGAGTGATAAAAGACACGACTCCAATTCCGAGACTGTCCTACTACGAAGCCATCGAAATGACCTACTACGGTGCAAAGGTGATTCACCCCAAAACTATCAAACCACTTCAAAACAAAAACATCCCACTTCATGTCCGTTCTTTTATAGATACGGCAGAAGTCGGCACAACGATTCATGGGGACGAAACCCGTGATATACTACCCACTATTATCGTTTTTGATCGAGACCAACTGCTCCTATCCATTTCCTCCAAAGATTTTTCGTTTATGGCAGAAGACAATTTAGCACACATTTACCAGTTGTTTGCAAAGTACCGCATCAAGACCAATTTGAGCCAAAACGGAGCGATTAGCTTCAAGGCTTGTATTGACTACAAACCCAATCGCATCAAAGAATTGTTGATGGATTTATTGAAGGATTACAACCTTCAAACGACCGCCAATGTTGAGATTATCACTTTGCGGCATTATACATCTGCTGCAGTGAAATTATATACCAAAGGGCGAGATATTTTGATGACACAAAAAGGTAGAGATACGGTTCAGATGGTGGTGAAGGCTTGACGATGTGTTTGTGTTGATAATTGTGTTTGAGTGTTTATGTGGTTGAGGCTTTGGGTGGTTATATTGCTTGCTTTTAGGCTAAAAATTCAGCAATTTTAACAGTAAAATAGTTTCGCAATTCAGCGATAAAACCATTCAGCAATTTAACAATTCAACAGTTTAGCCATACAACAATTCCAAAACCAAAATCTCATACGTCTAATAAGACGAGCTTTCAAGTCTTAGAAAATTTCAGTATCTTAGACCATAGAAAACTTGCTTCCTCACACTCTTTATTTCTTTTTCTTAAACCAAAACCTCCAACAATGAAGCAGTTCTTAATCCTTTTTGCTTGTGTATTTTGCTTGATTTCTATTGCGCCCCATCAAGTAGTTGCACAAAACAACAACAATACCCATCAGTTTGAAAAAGCCGACTCAACCAAATATCAAGGTATTTTGGGTTCGCAAACACATTCTGGCTCAGAATGTGGACACAACAGAGCATATACTGGTGATAAAACACATTACAGGATTTACATCGTTGACCTTGACTTGACCAAATCGCCAGTTTACGAAGGACAAACCATGAGCTATCAAGCCAATATCCGAACCGAAATCAATGCTCCTTACAAAAAATCACATACCTTCAAATTTAAGAAAAATGGACAGGGCAAATTCAATCCGAATTGGTACATTGACGTGCCTTGTTATGCAGAAAATGCCACCTTCACGATTGACATGACCTACCGAGATAAGAAAAGTGGTGAAATCAAACCTTTGAAAATCAATCCTCAAAATGGCAGCAACCAAATGAAATTGAAGGTGGATTTCACAAAAGGAAAGATTTATACTCCCGATCAAAGCAAAAAACTTTTGGGTTCTTTCAATAGAAAATTAAGCGTTGCGGAAAGTAAATCCAATGTTGCAGGATTGAAGGTCAAGGTTGAATAATGTAAAAAGACTACGGTAGTCTGATTTTAGAAAAGAATAATTATTAGTAAAACAGTCATCTAATCTTCAAATGAATAGACTACCGTAGTCTCATTTCACGATTTTAGTCAAAGAACCTAAAACTCACATCTAATTCCTCCATCAAAACCAAACAATTGATAAAAAACCTCTTTCAAAAAGCAGAAAATCACTTCAATGAAGCGAACTACCAAGCTGCAATTGAAGCACTTACAGAAGCCTCCCAATTAGCCCAACAAAATGCTGATTGGGAGGCTTGTGTACGTGCAAACAACGAATTGGGCATTGTCCACAAATACCTTTCTAAATACGAACAAGCCTTTGCCTACCTCTTTGAAGCCCAAAAAACAGGCAAACAATATCTATCACAAGACAACTTTCATGTCTCCCAAACCTACGATATGTTGGGATGTGTGTATGGTGATGAAAGCAAATATGAGCAGAGTTACGATTGCTTTTTGAAGGCTTTGAACATTCTTGAACAAACAAAAGAATATCCCCGCGAATTAGCCAACACCTACAACAATATGGGATGGAGTTTGGTGGAAATGGGCAAATATTCCGAATCACTTGACCACCATCAATTAGCACTAAATATTCGGCTGACTGCCAGCGAAAAATACCCCAATGAGGTAGCCCAAACTTACAACAACATGGGAGCATGTTACATTTTCATTGGTGATACCAATACTGCTCTAATCTATTACCAAAAAGCGTTACAAATATGGCTCAATGCCTTTGGCGAAAAACATCCACAAACTGCCAATGCTTACAACAACATCGGTTGGAGCTATAGCCAACAAGCAGACTTCAAAATGGCAATTCAGTACTACGAAAAAGCATTGAATTTGCGGATAGATATTTTTGGTAAAAAACATCCTCTTATAGCCCAAAGTTTTGAAAACACGGCTTACTGTTTGATGAAAATGGAATATTTCGATAAGGCTCTTGAAGGTTATCAAAAAGGACTCCAAATTAGGCAGAAGCTCACCGACGAAAACCATCCTTCTCTTGTCAAAATCTACCGAAATCTGGGGGTTTGTTATCTCGAAATGAATCAGACAGAAATAGCGTTTGAATACCTCAACAAAGCCCTTCAAATTCATCAGAAAACCTCTCACCAACTTGTCGAAAAAATTGTCATTCACAACGCATTA
>JBMYXW010000366.1:0-4346 GCA_049608825.1 Chitinophagales bacterium | reverse complement strand
TTTTTGAAAAAAAACTGTTTACAGTGTTTACAAAAATCCAACGAGTGCTATCAATAAAGGAGCTTATGGAAATGGAATACACAAGTTATATCGTTAATAGTACCCTTAAAAATTATTTTTTTCCAAAAACCTAACTGCCTACAGTCATGATACCCTCTTTTTTTTAGTGCTCTCATGTTGAATAGTTTCCCTTACGACTCAGCCCTATCATTAGCCGTTCGGGAAACTTTCTATTTTATTATCGTTCTTCTAAAAGTTTGATGACTAATCTGTGAACTGTGGTACTTGGATTTTGCTCTGATAAACGAAGTCCCTTTTGTTTCTCAAGTAATTTTTCAGCATTCGCAATAGCTTGGGTGATGCTTGCTTTCTCATCTTCCTCTAATAATTTATAGATATTTCGACAAAAGACTACTTTTTTCCCTTCTTCCTCATAATTGCAATTCCATAAGTCATTCAACTGTTTGTAATACTCGTATCTTTTGAGTTGGACATCTGTGTATTTGTAGTGCAAAATGAACCAAAGTTCGAATGAGTCATTGGAGTAAGCAACGTGAATTTCATTTTCTTCTGCTAAACGAATGGCATTCTCATAATCCCCTTTTTGTTGTGATACGTTTTCAAGACGCACATCCATGTCAAACACGATCCAAACCTCTTGTTCTTGGTCATTTTCTTCTTTTACAATTTCCAAAACATATTCAACCAATTTAGTTTTTGAGCTTCCCAAACCGTAGGATTTAATTCTTGCCGTTTTGACAGGAAAGGATAGAAAATATTGTGGTTCTGTGTTTTCTCCTTCACAAATAATCAGAAAGACTTTTTTCTTCTCCAATTGCTCAATCAGATAGGCAGGTTTTCTTGCTTTTCGTTTATTCCAAGCCTTCTTCTTGTCTGTTACTTTAATTTTTCGACTTTTTTTAGGCATAATTAGCTACGAGTTTTGTAAGAATAAATTGTCCATTTCATTCAAGAAAGGTATCGCATCGTATTTTCCTTTGAGGTAATCTCTCTCAAAAGACGCATCATTTCTCACACCCTTGTAATCTGCTAAAGAATAGATCGAACTTGCACCGTATTTATCTCTCTTTACAAAAGTAATTTGGTCACGTCGCAATAATTTTGCATCTAAAAAATTCGTATCGTGTGTTACAAATATGAGTTGGGCATTATTGGGATTCGTTTGGTTGGAGTTAAAGAGTTCTACAATTTTTCTACTCAAAAGAGGGTGCATTCTTGCGTCCAATTCATCGATTATCAAAAGTCCTCCATTGGGATTATCTAAAGTTTTGATGACAAAAGGGGCAAGTGTAAACATTTTTTTTGTTCCCTCGGCTTCATCTTCATGAAGATTAAACGCATATAAGCCTATGGGCTTTCCTTTTTCATTATAAATTCTTTTTTTAGCTAAAATAAATGCTGCTACATCTACATTCTCTAAATTTTTCCTCGCATCTAAAGATAAATCTTGTTGTGTTCCTTCTATTAGTTCTAAATCTTGAATGCCCACATCAGCAGCACGTATCATATCTACAATTTTCGCCCGAAAATCTTTGTTTTTAAAGAAGTTGAATGATACTTGATTAATAATTTCATCATCAATTCCTGTTATCACTGTCGTATTTGCAGTGAGGCAAGCCATAATTTTTTTAGAAAGTTTGCCTCCGAATGCTGTAACTACCCCTAAAAACAAGGAGTTACTTCGGAAAATTGTCAAGTCATCTATCTCTAATGAAGCCAAACGTTCACCTTCTTTGAAGCGACTTTTATTAATCTCTAAATCCATATCTTCACGAACAAAATAATGTACTTCTCGCTCATTTGGCGTACCAAAAAGCCATTCACTTACAATGAGTCCTTCTTTTACTTCAAAGCCATAACGATAAGAAGTATCTTCTAAAATAAAAGATATTTGAAAAAAAGATGGGGCGGATGAGTTAATTTCAGATGATAAATTATAGGGTTTTACTGTTTGAGAAATAATCCTCTCATCTTTCACAGAACTTTCTACAATTCTTAAAAAAATAATAATAGCCTCAATCAAATTACTTTTACCACTTGCATTTGCCCCAAAAACACCTTTACTTTTGAGAAGTACAGTATCATTTGGTGCTACAAAAACATTGTTCTTATCCACATCGGGATATTTCGACTTAATCTTTGCAGCTTGCATGGGCAAAACCTGTATATCTTTGAAGGATTTGAAGTTTCCTACACTAAATTCAATAAGCATAAAACATAAATTTGTGATAAAGCTACAAATAAATGTTTTATGCTCCAAAATTATTTAGGTAAATACCGAGTATTTACCCAAGTAGCTCACCTTCAATAAATGGCTGTTTCGTCATTCGTTTACCCGTAGCTTGAAAAACAGCATTTGCCAAAGCTCCCGCAGCAGGCGGCAAAGTTGGCTCTCCCAAACCTGTTGGATTCTCCCCATTATCGACAAAAAACATTTCTACTTTTGGAACTTCACCCATGCGAATGAGGCGGTAATTATCGAAGTTATTCTGTTGAGATTCACCGTCTTTGATGGTCAATTTGCCATACATCGCATGACCAATTCCGTCAATAATTCCGCCCTCTACTTGATTTTCTGCCCCAGAAGGATTCACCACAATTCCGCAATCCGTAGCACAATACACCTTTTTCAATTTCGGACTTCCATCCACCATCACCACTTCTGCAACCTCTGCCACATACGAATCATGGGAATAATAGGCACTCATGCCCAAAAATACATCATCAGATTTGTTGTTCCAGTTCGATTTTTCGGCAGCCAACTCTACGGTCTTTTTGAAGCGAGCCACATCATAACCTATTTCTCCAACGGGATTGTTAATGGCATTGTCAAACAATTCCAAACGGAAAGCCACAGGGTCTTTTTTGGCAGCAAAAGCCACATCATCAATAAAACTTTGTTCGGCAGAAGCCAAAAAATTGGCAACAGGCGCACGCCAAGCAGCCGTTGTGACATTGGATTTAAGATTGTGGGTTTCTGCCAAATAGTTGGGTACAGAAGCTGCGGGAAAATTGTTTTCACGAACGGTGTTGTCCATGTTGATGCCTGCGCCTCGAATGTGGTAGCCTATCATCTTGCCGCTTTCGTCCAAAGCGGCTCGAAACATATATTTGCAGGCAGGACGATACATTCCGCCTTGCATGTCGTCTTCTCTTGTCCACTGCAATTTGATAGGTGCTTTGGCTAATTTGGAAATTTCGGCTGCTTCTTTTACAAAATCGGGATAGAGTCGTCGCCCAAATCCTCCACCCATTCGGGTCATTTGGACGGTAATTTTGTCTTCTTCAATCTCCAATAATTTTGCTACATCCCCTCTTGCCCAACTTGGTACTTGATTGGGGCCCAACAACTCTACCCCATCTTCTCTGACATGGGCAAAATAGTTCATCGGTTCGAGTGTGTTGTGCGGTAAAAATGGGCATTCGTAAATCGCCTCCACAACTTGTGCTGCTTCTTTGAAGGCTTTGTCGGGATTACCGTCTTTTCGTTTGGGTTCTTTGGTCGGTTTTTTCAGCAATTCCAACATGGCAGCGTCTTGGCTATCACTGTTTTCTAAGGCTTCTGCAATTTCCCATTCTATAATGAGTGCATCTCGCCCTTTTTTTACATTCCAAGTAGAATTGCCGACAACGGCTACTTTGTCTCCAAAGGTAATGACATCTTTCACGCCTTCAATCGCCTTTGCAGCCGTATCATCAAGAGACTTCAATTTTTTGCCGAAAGGTGGACGGACTGCCATTGCATACAACATTCCTTCTCTTTGAATATCGATTCCAAATAAGGGCTTGCCTGTTACAATTCCTTGATTGTCGACATTGGCTTTTGAATGACCAATGATTTTGAAGTCTTTGGAATCCTTCAAAACCACATCTGTTGGGGCTTCCATCACGGATGCAAGGGCTGCCAATTCACCATAACCGATAGATTTCCCAGTGCCTTTGTGGTGAACCATTCCATTTTCGGTACTACATTCCCCAACAGCCACTTCCCATTGTTTGGCAGCTGTTTCTACGAGCATTTGCCGAGCCGTTGCACCTGCTTTTCGGAGCGATTCCCAACCTTGTCGAATGGATTGACTCCCACCTGCTACTTGGCGTTTGTACCAATCGGTGTTCAGTGCCGCTTGTTCTACTCGTACATTTGCCCAATCTACATCCAGCTCTTCGGCAACTATCATCGGCATGGAAGTCTTGATTCCCTGCCCAATTTCGGGGTTGGGCGACATAATGGTAATACTCCCATCGGTAGCGATTTTGATGAAGGCATTGATGTCTGACCAATCTTCGGGAAACAGTTCTTTTTTGGGAATGATTGCGGCTTTGGG
>JBMYXW010000365.1:0-4347 GCA_049608825.1 Chitinophagales bacterium | reverse complement strand
GTAGATTGTGGCGCAATGGAAATTACCACCAACTTCAACTGTGAAGCATGTGCTGCCAATGTGGGCACAATGCCTTCAGCTGAACAATGGATTTGTGATGGTGGAATGACCAATATCCAAACTTCAGGAGAGACTTTGAGTATGGGCGATGTATTGACCTATATTTTGCACGACAGTCCAAGTACATCACTTGGTCAGGTATTGGCACAGAATGATATGGGGCAGTTTGATGTAAACGATGCAGGCTCTACGGTGACACGTTATTATGTCTCTGCAATCGTTGGTCCTGATGCAGACGGCAACGGAACACCTGATTTAGAGAATCCATGTACAACTCTTGCGCCTGGTACACCTATTCGATTCTTGAATCCAATTGCTTATGGAGTGACTTATGCAGCGAACGGTGTAGATGCTACTTTTTCGATTGTAGGTGGAGCTTCTGAGGTGGACGGTTCGACCTATACAGTGAGTTTATCAACGGGACAAATGTCGAACACCGCCATACATGATACACCGTTTACCATCACTGGTTTGCCGAATATGGAAACGATTACTTTGGAGGTAACGGATGTCAATAGCTGCTCCAATTCTTTTGTATTTACCGACATTGAAGGTGAAAATCTACTGGCGACTTCTTTGGTGGTCAAACCGATTCCTGCAAAGGATTTCCTTCAATTGAGCTTCCATTCGATGAGAGTCGCAAAAACAAATGTGAACTTGTACAGTGTGGATGGACAGCTTTTATTGCAGCAATCGCAAGAAGGGAAAATTGGCACAAACGAAATGGAACTCAACCTCCAATCTTTGCCGACGGGAATGTATTTCTTGTCTTTGGATTATGATGGGATGGTGGTGAACCGCAAAGTTGTGGTGGGAGATTAAGTGAAAAGAGGTTCATCAAGGACTTTAGGCAAATTAAAAACTCAAATGCAAAACTTGTCCCGTATTTTAATCGGGATTCAAACAATACTTTGTAAGCGAGCGGATTAAATTTCAGGAATACCTAATTTAATATTTTAGTTTGCTTTAGTGCTTGTAACCATGGAATGTGTATTTCACTTTCCCCTTGAAATTTTAAAGATGGAAGGTTAGCTCATTAAAATGACGAGAATAGGAATATACATTCCTGATTTAATATCTCCACTAAAAGCGTAGAAGAACCAAATAAGCTGATTGATTGCTAAACTTCAACTTTGAGTGAACACAACTCCTCACTTATTTCTACATTCATTAAGATGATTAAGAAGATAAATAAATGGGAGGAAATTTGATTTCCTCCCATTTACTTTTTCTATTCCTACAAAAAAGGCTTTTATCTCACCAAAACCACAAACCCCTGCTCCAATCTCGGCGCAGTTTCGTTTTTTGGCAAATACTCCACCGTCCAAACATACGAACCAATGGGAGCATTTTGGTTTTTGAAAGTGCCATTCCAAGCAGCAGAATCACCAGCACCTTCATAGATTTTTTGCCCCCAACGGTTGTAAACTGTGAAACGCAATACTTCCGCCAAACTACTGATGGGCTTCAATACATCATTGATGTCGTCTGCATTGGGGCTGAAAGCGGTGGGTACGATTAATTCCAAACCAGCAACAACTACATTGTGTAAACATTCCATTTCGCAAGAAGTATAGACTTGATGAATAATGGCAGTGTATTCAACATTCGTAGGTGGACTGGCAATAGGGTTGGGGCAATCAGAGCAAGATAAGTAAGTTGGTGGATTCCACCTATAAATGTAGGTATCTGAAGTGTCACAGATGGTTAGTTGAACGCTTTCACCTTCATTTATTTGATAGTCAAAATTCTGTATTTCAACAAGGTTATTTGGATCTGGAAGTACAGTAATGTAATCTTTCAAAAGCAAAGTATCAGAGCCTACTGGATTTGAAGTAATCAGTTGAACATCATATACTCCAGCAGTAGAATAGAATGCACCAGAATTTTGTTCAGTAGCAAAAGGCACATCAGCACCTTCAAAATACCAGTTCCAATTTTCAGGAACTTTTTGACTGGCATCTTTGAAGAGGATTCCCTCTCCTTCACAAATAGTTGTACTAGGAACTGTAAAATTTGTAATAGGTGTGCAGTAGTTCACATGAACGGCATTGATAGACCATCCTGTATTGCATACTTCATCTACAGTTGCAGTATTGAAGAAAATATAATTTCCTTGAGTCGTGTATAGAACAATCGGTTCTATCTTAAGATGAAATTCATCTACCAAATAATTTTCAAAAGACCACGCATATAATAACTTTGTTTCTTCTATCGCACCCCCCAAAATAGATAAGTCTGGTTTAAATAAATAACAACATTCCAAACACAGAGTATCAGAAATATATTTTATATCATATGTGTCACCGGCTTCAAATGTATCTAAGTATAAGGAAATGTTCTCATTACAAAGAACTCTGTCTGTCAACAAATCTTCAAATTCTTGTTTGTTAATAGTGCTATGAATTGGATTTTCACTATAACTATTCACTTCTAATTGAATGGTATCGCATTTATCTAAGTCGAATTGTGCAAAAGAGAACTGAAGGGTAGTTAATATAAAAAGTGAAAATGAGAATGTTTTCATGGGTAAAGCTATTTAATTATAATACAGTTTGGATAGTTCGAGGAACTATCCAAACTGTATTATGGAAAAGGGTGTATATGAGGTAATCAAAGAATTATTAAGTTTTAACCAGTTTCCCTTTCCAAGACTGTTCTGCTGTTAGGAGTTCGTAATAATACAATCCACTATTGAAGTTTTCTAAGTTTAAGCTAAGACTTTGTAAACCCTTAAATCTAAAATCATTATCGGCTATCTGTTTTACTATATGCCCCGTAGCATCGTAAATAGTAAGAGATAAGTCATTTAGATGTTCATTGGAGAAAAAACGAATATTGACTTGATTTTCAAAGGGATTGGGATAGGCATTTAGACCATAAATCAAATCTGTTGAAGCCTCATTGGCTCTTTTGCAGATTCCACTGTTATCAATCCAAAAATCCTTTTCGATAGAACAGTCCCCTGCGTCTATTTCGAGAATGATGTTGTATATTTTATTTTCTTCCGTAAATTGATTCGCTTGAGTTCCCGTGCCTCCATCTGTTAATATACTTGATCCTACATTGAAAATAAACTCATCAATAAAAGGATTATTAAGGTCAATCCAATCACTCTCATAATCTGGTGGATTCACATCGTTACAATTATTATATTTAGTGACAGTGAACTTATATTGGTCAATAGGAAAGTTATTGTTATTTGTTCCTTCAAAAGTGTAGGAAGTTTGAAATAAACCACACACTATATTGCTTATAGCATTACAAGTTCCTCCGATAGTCAATGCAATTGGGTCAGGGTTCCCTTGCTCACTACCCATGATATTAAAATCATCACTGGTGATTTCCATCCAAATAGAACGTTCATCATAAATACTGTTACAATCGTTTCTTACCTCCAAACCAATACGGTAGTTCCCTGGTGTATTGAGCTGAGGAAAGGTGCTTTTTAGGTTGATAGAACTCGAAGGTTTTCCATTCAACCAAGTTGTTCCATTAGAATAGTTTCTCCCACTAGTAGCTCCTCCACTTGTATTTGCAAATCGATAGTAAAATCTATGTTCATAATTATTACCAGAAGTACTCGAACCTGTGCTGATTGAACCATTCATGGTAAGAGATTCATTAGGACAAAAAGGATTCACAGTAGATTCACTTACAGTATTTCCGTTGATTAAAAAATCAGCAGTAGCCGCAGTATTAACAGTAATAGTTTTAGGATATTGATTTCGATAATTATAATAATCTGTACTCCAATAAACACTGTACTTTTCTTTTACATCAAACTGTTGCCCCGATAAAGGTGCGTGTGTGAGTGATACGTATGCTACATACTGACCACTTGCATCAATATCATCAAAAGTAAAAGTTTCGTGTGAGTAGGTTCCACTTGCATCTTGTTGGCCTACAGTCTGAAACACGAAAGTACTGATTTTCTTTTTGAGGTAAACTGTACCTGTAAAAGGATAACTTAGTGAAGGAGAAGACAAATTGGTAACACTTACTTCTAGGCATCCATCAGTAGGAGAACAAACAAGGCTGCTGCTACAGTAGGATGCACCAACTCCCATCTCTATATAAGCTTGAGCTTGTATATTCAAGGAAGAAAATAAAAATAGAATAAAAATAAAACAATAATTATGCGTTTTCATATTTGAAAATTAATAGTATGATTAAATAAGGTTAAACTACCGCATCAAGTGTGGTGATGCGGAAAAAAAATAAGCATACTAAAAATAGGAGGAGCACGAGTAGTATAATGCACCCTGCCTTTATGTGATAGATTTA
>JBMYXW010000364.1:0-4360 GCA_049608825.1 Chitinophagales bacterium | reverse complement strand
AAATAAATATTTGAAGCAATTACTGTATTACATTTATTTACAGACAATTATCTCATTCCTTCCAAATCTCAACCATTGCAGCCACAACCCAAAGGACAGAAAATGGGGAATTTGACACTGTTTTGAAGTTGTTTGTTTTTTCTCGACATCATTTCACCCTATTAGATTCTCATTATCAATTATTTACAAAAACACCCAATATAAAACCGTTGACACAGAAACCTACCAAACAACCACCTTCCCCCTCTCCTCTCCAAACTCCCAAAAATAAACCCCACTCACCAAATCCCCTCGTTCAATCTTCAAAACCTCTCCTTCCAAATCACCATACTCCCGAACTACTTTCCCACTCACATCCATCAAAATCAATGAATATTGATTTTTTACACTTTTTATTTCAAAGTTATCAAAATCAAAAACCACAAAATCAGAAAAAGGATTTGGGAAAACACGAATAGTAGCAACTGCATTTGTATTGACACCTTCAATATCACTCCAAAGCTCCACATTTGCACAAGCTTCCTTTAGCGTCACCACAATCTCCTCATAGTCTTGATTCAACACCGTTTGAGCAGATTCGATACAAATATAGTCCGCCGTAATAGCCGAATAGTAGATGCGGAAAAAAGGAGTGGACTCGGAGGTTTTGGCAAAAGGGGTGTCGTTGTAGGTCAAGCCGAAAAGTTTGCCATTGGAGTTGTGAAAAAGCTGCAAGTCAAAAATTTCGGTGTCGTAGGAAGGGAATACACTTAGGATGTCTATGCCGCTGATTTGCAGTTCAAAACCCAAAATCAAACTGTTTGGATTGGTCACATAGACATCTATGTATTGGTCGTCTATGCTTACATTTCCAATGCTCAATATTGCCTCATCATTTGGATTGAAGATGGCAGAAGTTGGTAGTTCGCAGTGATTGTGGCTTATTGCAGTATGGCTGTGCAAACCACTGCTTTCGAGTTCGCAAGCTATCAGCAAAGCAGGGTCGGCAATGCTGATTTTGCCATCACTGTTCAAATCCGTACACGAATTGAAATCCATATCTTCATTCAACAACTCATTCATATACACCTCTACATCCTCAAAGGTATATTCCAAATCTCCATTGCGGTCGCCCGCTTTGAGGCTGCCTTCACAATCACCTGAACAGTCAGCCGAAGCAGGGCCATAGGCTTCTCCCAAACAATCCAGGATTACTTCACAATTATTGAGTTTTTTGAAGCTCGGTTCACCATCGGCATTTCGCTCCAATTCAAAACAAACCTTTGCCCAATTATTACTGTAATTGCTTTCATGAAAACCCAGTGCATCGGGGCGTTGCATCCAATTGACCCGCACCACCAAAGTATAAATTCCTGTCTCCAATTCCGTCACATCCAACCATTGACAAGGCAAACTCGAATCGTAAATATCCTCACAACCCGCAGAGATGCCTTGATTCGAACAGTCGTACTTTTGCTCTCCATTGGGGCAAACCAAATCTATCACACAAAAGCCATTTTTGAAGCCAATCGGCAGTTCATTTTGTTCATCATCATACAGCACATATTCGGCATAACCCTCATAGTGCCAATGATTATGGCAATCATCCCATTCCCACTCTCCTGCATCCGCATTTGAAGTCTGTGGTGGTTTACCGAGGTAATAATCCTTGTCGCCAATATTCTTAATACTTGTGCTGAATTTTAACAACTCACGACTTCCATATCCCTGCAAACAGCCCTCTTGAATCGCACATTCGTCTTCATTTTGGAGGTATTCCAACTTCAAACTATTCTTCAATGTACTCTCCGATACCACCAAGTCTGGTCCATCGGGGCAGTTCGGATGACCTTGATACACACAAGCATCTTCGATAGATACGGTTGCCAAAGGGTTAAAATTGCAGGCAGTTTCATCTGTGCAGCCTTCAATCTCTCCTTTGAAGGTCATTTGCCAAGTCACCACCTTATCATTGCAGCTTTCATCTCCTCCTACTCTGATATAGTAGATTTTGCCTTCTTCCAAAACCATGGTCAGTTGCGCCCAATCCAAGCAGCCCAAATCTGCATAAAAAACAGTCCCCACCTGTGTATTGTCCCACTCCAAACCTTCACAATAATCATAGACCCAAAGAGTTGTATTGCATTCATTGACTTCAAAACAAGTATTCAACAAATATCGCCCTGTCCTATCGGCTTCAAACACATACCAATTGTTCGGAATTTGGGCAGGATATACCCAATCCAATTGAGCAGGAATGGGAAATGCACAGCTCGAACCCAAAGGACAGCCGCCCATTTGTACCGTAAAAATATCGCCAAAATTGGTGTTTCGGGCTATCAATTCTCCATCGTAAAACAGCGAAAATCGACCATCGGGAAAGCCTCCATAATCCTGCAATCCATCTCCAAAACTGTCTTCAATCGTAAAGGTCAAACATTGGTCTGCATCCACACAAATCGTTGCACCAACATCTTTCCCCGCCGCTAACGTATTCCCCAAATTGTCGGTCAAACGCCAATCCGTTTCCATAGCTGCTGCACGGTCGGGAATGATTTCGACTGTAACGACTATTTGATTGGGACATTCTTGTGCCTGAATAGGTGTGGTTAGATGTATTGCAGTGAGGCAAATACCTATAAGAAGGAAGGAATAAAATGTTTTCATAGTCCTGTGTTTTACAATTTGTGGGTGGGACTATTTTTAAAAGAAACTTGGGAGGTGGATTTGTTTTGAATAATATTCGACAATACAATGCTTTATCGAACAATCTTGATGCTATGGTTGTGACTAATTCTGTGCCAATTTCCTTTATTTTGTGTAGATTTATTTGAAGTTAGAGGCAGGAAGCATCGTAAACTCGTTTCAAACTGTTGCCAAAATTGGAAATTGTTGGCAAAGTTTTGAAACTCACTCCACCACCAACTTCCCACTACTCACCTCTCTCCCTTCAATACGCACCCGATACAAATACAATCCACTTTCCCAAGCTTCAATATCCAATACCAACTCCTCATTATCAATTATTAATTTTTCATTATTAATTAATCTTCCTTTCAAATCATACACCTCCAAAACCGCTTCCTTCCCTTTCGGCAAGCGATGCTGAAAAGTCACTCGATTTTGGGCAGGATTGGGATAAAAATGGGTGGGATAATGTGTGGTGATGTCGTAGTGTATGGAGGTGGTGAAAATACTGTCGCAATTGGCAGGCTGACAGGTGTTGCCGAGGCTGTCGACTTTGAGAATCCAACCGTCTTGTGTGCCGCTTTCTATACCATAGCCCCAACCGCAGATACCAAAACCACCGTCTTCTAAAACTTCAACGTCCCAAAAATAATGGTCGTCATTTAAGTTATTACTATAAGTTTTTGTCCAAACTGTATCCCCTTCTGCCGTTAATTTCATCACAAGTCCCATATGATAGGCATACTCATTTTCATTTTCAGAATTTCCTACAATTACTAAACTACCATCAGACAATTCTTTGATGGCTCTAAATTGGTCGGTTAGTTCAAGATTAAAAATAGAACCTGTATATGTTCTCTCCCATAAGTAATTTCCCTGTTTATCTACTTTCATTAAAAGACCGCTTGGGCGAACTTTTCCAATTTCTCCTGCTTGGTCATAACCTACAATCAAATAACCATCTTCTACCTCTATCATTTCATTTGCTTCTTGGTGATACGCATTGATATATACCTTTTCCCACATAAAATTTCCCTCACTGTCAATCTTGAACAACCAAATATCTCTGCGAATACCTGAGCCAATTCGTTCTCCCAAAACCAAATAACCCCCATCTTCTGTTTGTAAAGCATGGTCTGCCCCTTCGGGATTTAGTAGTCCATAGGTCTGTTGCCATTCCATGTTTCCCAAACTATCCGTTTTGACCAGATAAGCATCTTCTCGACCATTTTCTGTATTTTGAGTAAAGCCACTGATTAAAAAGCCTTTGTCTTGACTTTGAATGAGCTTTTTGGGAATATCTGAAAACTCTCCGTAGCTATAAGTTTTCTGCCATAAAATATCTCCCGACTCACTGATTTTTACCAGTAATGGTTTGTTTATTTGGGTTTCTATATTCTTTTTACTGACGACCAAAACAAATTCCGTTTCGTTGATAGCCAGCATCTTCGCCATATACCTTCCTCCAAACCAAATTTCCAGTAAAATCATTTCTTTGGACAATATAGCGATGCTTATTAGAAAAACCACTTATCAAATGAAGACTAACAATAGAATTGGATAATAATGTCATAGCTCGACAAACCTCAATGGATTCTTCATAATCATAGGTATGATTGAAGTAAACTTCTTCTTGAGCAAATAAGCAATGAGTTAGTAATAACAAAACAAATAATCTCATCGAAATAAAATT
>JBMYXW010000363.1:0-4367 GCA_049608825.1 Chitinophagales bacterium | reverse complement strand
TCTAAATACGATGAATGTAGAGGATTACCACCTAATCGCCTCTGCATATTCTAAGTCGTATTAGATGACATATTGCATTATAACCATTGCATTTTTTCTTAATTATTAAAATTTACTTACCATGAAGACACTTCAAGAATTGGCTACAAGCCTTTCTGTCTTAACAGGCAAAGATTTATTAGCATTAACAGGAGGAGGTCCTGGTAGTGGTGACCCACCACCACCACCTCCAGGTAACTGGGGTAACCCAGGTGATGGCGGATAAAACGCTCCCTGCATAATCTAATTACAAAATGTCATTGTTAGCCACTGCTGACAATGGCATTTTTTTTGTATTAAAATTAAGTAGCACGACTTCAATACTTATAAAGATGTGTTGTACACTATTGAAACAATAGATAATTTTTTAGCCTACTTAATTCAAGCCCATGTTAAAATACATACTAAAAATATTGGTATTTTTATTTGTGATGTCTCACCAATTGATGGGATTTGATAAGATAGATAGTTTGAAGGCTATTTTGATAAGCAAGGATTTAACAAAAAATAAAGATACTATTGCTGATATTTACAATGAAATTGGAGAGTTGTATTCTCAAGAATCAGATTACAAATCAGCTCTAAAGTACTTTCAACAAGGTTTAGAAACCGTTTTATACGCCACTTCCAACAACCCAAGTATTATTTCCTTTTTTTACTTGAATTTAGGAAACACCTATGCACAGTTGAATGATTTTCCTGCATCTATACAACACTATAATTCTGCCATAACAATAGGAGAGCAGGATGAAGAAGCCCAAGAGACAGTAGCAAACAGTTGGCGAGGGATGGGAAGTTTGTATGTAAAAGTAGGTGATTATACCCAAGCTTATACTTGTCATTTGGAGGCAATGAAACTTAGTACTACCGAAGAAAGTTTGGGACACTCCTATTATACTATTGGCAGCATATTCTTTCACCAAAAACAGTGGAACGAGGCACTTGATTATTACCAAAAATCACTGGAAATCTGGTCAAAAACAACATTCAAATCGTGGCATTATAGCTGCAATGATGCCATTGGAGTAGTTTATGGCAAAATGGGAAAGTTTGATAAGTGGTTTGAATACAGCCAATTAGCTATGTCCATTGCAACGGAAGGTGGCTATATTAAAGGGATAGCTTATGGTAAGCATAATATGGCTGGATATTACCAAGATATTGGCTGTTTGGACGAAGCCTTGCTGCTTTATCAAGAGGCATTGCAGAAAATGAAAGTTATTGAAGATAAGTCGGGGGAAGCAAAAGTATTGAGATACATGGCAAAAACTTATCTTGAGCAGGAAAAATACAATATGGCTCTTTTTTATTTAGAAGATGCCTTGAGTATTGCAGAACCGATTGGTATAAAACCCACGATTGCTGAAGTCTATAAACTTTTGTACCAAGCGTATTACAAAACTTCAAAACTGTCAATGGCTTATGAATATCAAAGTAAATATTTGATTTTGAATGATTCTCTTATTGCAGTAAACAATATGGAACGCATCTTGTCCATGAAAATCAGGGATGAGCTTCAAAAAAAGGAATTGATGATTGCGAGGCTTCAAAAAAAGCAAGAGATTAAGCAACTCTACCCCAAAGCATCTTTTACAGGTATTATTGTCTTAGCACTGTTAGGGCTTCTACTTTTCAATCGCTATTACTTGGTACAAATTGAGCACAAACTATTAGATGAAAAGAAAGTTCAATCAGAAAAAGAGCGTGAAGTGTTGGCAGACTCCAATCGCAGTTTGGAATACTTTGCAACTGTTGCCTCTAATGACCTACAAAAACCTCTGTATTACATTGACGAACTGGTGTCAGATATAGAAGACGACTACAAAGGAAACCTTACCGAAGAAAGCCATCTATATGTACATTATATTTCGGATGGAATCCAACGTATGAGCAATCTGTTGACGGATTTATTGTCTTATGCAAAGTTAGACAGCCGAAAAACTGCTTGGAAATTGAGTAATGTAAATGTGCCTAAATTAGTGGGGGAGGTAAAACGTTCTTTGGTGAATGTCATTGAAGAAAAAAATGCAGAAATCATTATAGAGCACCTTCCTGATTACATCGTTGCGAATCAAACAACTCTAACACAGCTACTTCAAAATTTAATCAGCAATGGATTGAAATTTGTTGGAGAGAAAACTCCTGTTATACGCATCAATTGTGTCATCAAAAAAGACAAGTATATTTTTTCGGTGCAAGACAATGGAATTGGAATTGCACCAGAAAATCAAAAACGTATTTTTGAAATATTCCAACGACTTCATACCAATAGCGAATACAAAGGAACAGGTATTGGTTTGGCTACTTGTCAAAAAATCGTGAAACGACATGGAGGCAAAATAAAACTCACCTCAGAGCTTGGCTACGGAACTACATTCTTTTTCAGTATCAATCGAAATCTCTCTCCCGATTCTAATAATCAGCAATCAACACTACAAAAAGTAGCGTAATAAAATCGTGCTATTCAAGTTTGGTATAATTTATGGTTAGGTAAAAGTGACACTAATCTGACGGAATTATGCTGAACCCCCAATATCTGATTGTTCCTTTTTGTTATACATTATTGCTACTCACCTTACTAAGGAATACGAGTTTATGGGCGGAGGATAAGAAAAATCTAATTATTGAAAACAAACAAAACGACTCAATTGAATACCTTTTAGACTCTGCAAACTTCATCACAGACAATGCTTTATTTAGCCTAAAACTCTCCGAAAAATTAGCAAATTATTATTATCGCAACAATCAATACGACAATGCACTTCTACACTATCTTTCTGCTTTAGAGGCAGCTAAGAATCTTCAAGATATAAATAAAATAAACAAACATTATTACAATGTCGGATTGCTCAATACAAAATTGGGAGATTTCTCAACAGCTGTTGATTACTTCTCTAAAATATTGGAGGAGAATTCGATAGAAATACTTTCCAATCAACTAAAGTCGGATATATATGGTGAGTTGGCAACAGCTTATTTATACAAGGGAGATTATACCAAATCTTCAGAGTTTCAAATAAAAGCATTGCGAATTAGAGAAGCATTGAAGGATACATTGGGAATTGGAAAATCTCAATATACTTTTGGGAATATGTATTATCAACAGCAAAATTATAAGGAAGCTCGAAAGTATTACGAAAAGGCTCTTGAAACATGGAACTTAAATCAATTTGAAGATGGTATCTACCGATGTTATGCTGCGTTGGGTGGCGTTTATAGTGAATTAGGAGAGGCAGAGAAATCTCTAAAGTACAACCTTAATGCTCTCAAGTTGGCAGAAAAATTGAAAAACTTGCAGGGAATCAGCTATGTATTATACAATATAGGCGAAAATTACTATAAAAAAGAAGCTTATCCTACTTCTGAGTCTTACTACAATCGTGCTTTGAACATCATGTTGGAATTAGGAGATAAAAATGGGCAAGTTATACTTTTGGAAGCTATTGGAAACCTTCAATTGCAGCAAAATCACCCTCAAGAATCTCTCCAAACCTTAGAATCTGCTTTGCGGCTAGCCGAGGAAATAAAGGCTTCTCCACGGATTCAAGAATTGTATTATTCTATTGCCAAAAACTACGATAGTAGAGGTAACTTGAAGGAGGCTTTTAAGTATAAAGAGAAATATATTGAGCTTAAAAATACCTTACTCGATGAAGGTGATTTGGAGCTTATCAATCAAATGCAAATCGACTATAATGCTGAAAAAATTGAAAAAGAGAAGGAAATTGTAGCATTGGAGCAAGCTGATAAACTACAGAATATCTACTTAGGCTTTGCTATTTCTGTCATTACATTGTTGATACTTGCCATTCTTATTGGCATATTTAGTTATCAAATTCGATTGAAAAAGAGGAATTTACTGCAATTGGAACAGGCTAATATTGATGTAGAAAAGGAACAAATAGCGTATTCCAATGAGGATTTGAAACAGTTTGTGTGGGTTGTTGCCCATGATTTGAAAGAACCTCTCAGAATGATCAATAGCTATACGAGATTGTTGAAAAACGCTTTAAAAAAGGTGATTACCCCTTCTTCTACACAGCAATTTGAAGAAATAATGACTACTTCCAAAAAAATGGGTAAATTATTGACCAATTTGTTGGAATATTCTCGTTTGGATAAAGAAGACGAAATACTCACCAAAACAGATGTAAACAAAGTAATGGAAACTGCTATTTACAGTCAATACAATTTGATTCAAGAACAGAATATTGCTGTTACAACAGATGAGCTTCCTACTTTGCAAGTGTTTCCTAAACAATTCACAAAAATGCTTGGTTTAATTACCCAAAATGCCATCAAATTTCGACGAGAGGATGTAGAGTCTA
>JBMYXW010000362.1:0-4371 GCA_049608825.1 Chitinophagales bacterium | reverse complement strand
AATAAATTTTGAAAAAAACTTCTTTGTATTCTTCAAAAGAAGAAAAATTTTGAGGAATTTTTCCATTCTTTTTCATTTGACCAACCCTTTGAGGATCAATAGTTATTGCTTTTTGATTACTGTTTTGATTTTTGACTGTTCCTTTTTTGGATCGGTCAAAAAGTATTGTTTGGGCATTCACTTCCATAAAAGAAGGGAAAGTGACCAATAAAAGCAACAAAAAATAGATTGTTGGGAACTTATTCATTTGCAAAAGAATTTTTAAATAGGAATATTTTGCGAAATTCGTGTTATTTGCAGTAAAAACAAATTTTATGCTGACCCTTTTTATCATCGCCGTGACAGGCATCGTTTCTTACCTTGCCTTCAATGACCCACTTTTGAAGCAAAAACTGCTCTTTTATCCTTATGATATCGAAAAAAACAAGAATTACTTCCGCTTCATCAGTTCGGGATTCGTTCATGCCGATTGGATGCACCTACTCTTCAATATGTGGGCTTTGTTTCTTTTTGGAGAAATGGTAGAAAAGCAATTTCAACATTTATTCCAAGAGATGGGATTGACCTTGTACTTATTGTTGTATTTTGGTGGAATGGTAGCTGCAAGTTCTTTTTCTTACCTGCAACACAAAGACAATCCTGTTTACCGAGCTTTGGGTGCATCGGGTGCAGTGTCAGCCGTATTGTTTGTTGCCATTGTCTTTGATCCGTGGATGACTTTGATTATCTTTCCTATTCCTCTCCCAATGCCTGCTATTTTTCTGGGAATCGCTTACTTAGCTTATTCTTATTGGGCAGCCAAAAAAGGAAAAGACAACATCGGACACGATGCCCATTTCTATGGTGCGCTTTTTGGGGTTCTGTTTATATTTGTTTTTCGATACCAAACTGCGATTGAGTTTTGGCAAAAATTGGTGGGCTAAGTACTTGAATAATTTTGAATGGTGAATGATGATGAATTTTGAATACATCAATGATAGCTTAATCTTGAGTGTACTAAAATTAAAAAATTGGTGATTCGTTCCGATACAATCAAAACCAATCACCAGCCCTAATAAGAAAACGGAAGTCTTCAAGACTTCCGTTTTCTATCTTATGTCAGATTTAAACAAACAAATAACCATGCTTCTGCAAAGGCAAAGCCCGCACTCTATCACCCGTTGCCGCAAAAAGCGCATTCGCCAAAGCAGGGGCAGCAGGAGGCGTTGCAGGTTCACCGACACCGCCAGGATGCGTATCTGTATCCATGATATGTACTTCCACTTGTGGAGCAACATTCATCCGAACTATCTCATATTGAGGGAAATTATATTGTTCTACTTCACCTTCGTCAAAGGTAATCTCACCATACAAAGCAGCCGTTAAACCATACATAATGCCACTTTGCATTTGTGCCTCAACGGTGTCTGGATTGATGACTCGACCACAATCAATCACATTGTAGTATTTGTCGATGCTGAATTTTTTGTCTTCAACTTTGGTGATTTCCACCACCTGTGCGACAATCGAACGGAAAGATTCGTGTATCGCAATTCCTCTAAAACGATTCTCACCCAGCGGTGTATTCCACTTACTCATTTCCGCTACCTTGTCCAAAACTGCCACAAAACGAGGCTTATTCTTCAACAAACTTTTGCGATACTCGTAAGGATCTTGTTTTGCAGCATGAGCACATTCGTCTATAAACGACTCCGTAAAAAACGCATTTTGAGAGCTTCCCACACTTCGCCAGTTACCTACTTGAATCGGCAATTCCAATTGACCAAATGCCACCAAAGCATTCTTCATTTGGTAAGGCAAATTTGCCGCACCTTCAGAAGAAGAACCATCTTTTTCGGGCGGTTCAGCAAATTCGGGCTTGATACGCATCACCGAACTGTAGCCTACCGACTGCAATGCCATCTTGTTTTCCCATGCTTCAATTCCACCTGATGCATCCAATTTCGCTCTAAAATGACTCTTTACAGCAGGGCGATACATTTCATGTCGCATCGCCTCCTCACGGGTATAGACCAACTGAACAGGCGTTCCGTTCATCTCTTTGGCTACATGAGCAGCATTCACCACCATGTCAACTTCGGCACGTCGCCCAAAACCACCTCCCAAATATTTGGTATGTACGGTGATGTTTTCTTTCGCAATTCCAGCACTCGCATTCACGCCATCCAACATAATTGAAGAACCTTGGTGTCCACACCAAACATCCGCCTTGTCTCCATCGACCAAGACCGTACAGTTGATGGGTTCCATGCAAGCGTGCGCCAAATAAGGCACATCGTATTTGGCTTCAATAATTCCTTCACCACTATCCAATACTTTTGCAGCATCACCTTTCTGCAAGGGCCTAGCAATGATTTTGTTGGCAATCACATCTTCGGCTTGTGCGTTAATTTTTGCAGAAGAAAGCGTGTTGTCCCCCGTTTCCTGCAAATCCAAAGCCAAGGCTGCATTTTTAGCCCGCCAAGTATTGTCCGCCACTACAACGGCTCCAATTCCTTTCGGCAAAATCAGCACTTTTTTCACACCTCTTTTGGCTTCAACATCAGCTTGATTGTTGATGCCTGTGATTGTTCCACCGTGATAGGTAGCATGGCGAATCACTGCGTACAACATATCTTTTTGGCGAACATCCAAACCAAATTCCGCCTTGCCTGTCACTTTTTCGGGAATGTCTAAACGGGCAACGGGTTTGCCCAAAATTTTCCAATCTTTCTTTTCCTTCAATAGTGGCATTTTCGCCAACTTGACTTTTGAAGCGGCTTCTGCCAATTCTCCATAGGTGAATTTTTCTTTGGAGTCTTTGTTGATAACATGGGTATTTTCAGCATAACATTTGGATTTGTCCACACCCCATTTTGCAGCCGCTGCTTCAATCAACATTTCTCTTGCAGTAGCACCTGCCGCCCGCATATAATTGTAGCCATCCGAAATAGCTGTGCTGCCACCTGTTGCGACCAAAGGCAAAAAATGTGCTACTTTCTGCATGAAAGTCAAGCTGCTGTATTCTTTTTTGGGTTCTGGAACAAGCAATAAAGCATTGGCGTAAGCAGGTTCGGGTTGAGGCGCATAGATTTTGATGTTGTCCATACTCACCTCCAATTCTTCTGCAATCATCATTGGAATGGACGTATAAACGCCTTGACCCATTTCGGCACGAGGCACTGCTACGGTAATCGTATTGTCGGGCGCAATCCGAACCCAAGCATTGAGCGAATTGCCGTCACCAAATCCTTTACCAGAATATTTGTAGGCATTTTTGGAGAGATAGACATTGCCGCCTATACCCACGACTAAGCCCACACCTACCAAACCACCTGTGGCGATAAAGGCTCTGCGGGTCCATTTTTTTGTTTTTGAAGTATTTTTATCAGCCATTATTTGTTTTATTTTTTTGTCGAAATTTTTACGGTGGACGTTTTACGGTGGACGTTTTACGGTGGACGGTCGCTTTGCTTGACGATGGACGAAACATAGTCAATATTTCGATATTATTTCCGTCAGTCGTCAGTCGTCAGTCGTCAGTCGTCAGTCGTCCTTACTCCCCCATCACCTTCTGAATCAATTTGGTTTCGGTAGCCCTCAATTCTGCTGCAGTGTGAATCGCTGCTCGAATGCGATTGTAAGTTCCGCAACGGCAAATATTGGTGATAGAATTGTTGATGTCTTCGTCCGTAGGATTGGCATTTTCATTGAGCAATGCTTCGGCTGCTACAATCATTCCCGATTGACAATACCCACATTGAGGAACTTGGTGCTGAATCCAAGCTTTTTGAACCGAAGTCAATTCTCCATTTGGATTCAATCCTTCAATGGTGGTAATTTCTTTTCCGACTGCTGCCGAAACGGAAAGCGTACAGGTTCGAGTCGCCACGCCATCTATCATGACCGAACACGCTCCACAAGAAGAAACTCCGCAACCATATTTTGTACCTGTCATATTGAGTTCGTCCCGAATGACCCAAAGCAAAGGCATGGATTCTTCTGTATTGATGGTATGGGATTTACCATTGATTTTTAATTCCATGAGGGGATTGTTTTATCGTTAAAATTAATGTGTTTTTTTACTAAAAAAATAGTAGACTTGTCGTGTTTTCAAAATCAAACCTCAAAAATCATGTAATCTCACCTCTTAAATCCCTCTAATGATGCGTATAGAAACAAGTCTCGAATAGGATGGATGTACGATATTTGAGTTATGATTAATTTGCTGAAAATTGTCATCTATTTATAGAAGTCCGTTAGGATTTGAATATTTGTAGAAAAATGGTAGAAAGAAATGATAGAACTCCATCGGAGTTCAACCCAAGCACTGTAAGAAGGTGCTTCTGAGATTCAACTCCTAAGGGAGTTGGCAATTACTTTCTCGGAACG
>JBMYXW010000361.1:0-4371 GCA_049608825.1 Chitinophagales bacterium | reverse complement strand
TCCGAATTGATGCCTTTCTTTGGCATATTTTTTTGAAGCCAAATAAGCACCCTCTGCAATACCTAAAGACAGGGCTGCGATAGAAATTCGTCCACCATCCAATATTTTCATGGATTGAATAAATCCCTCTCCTTCTTCTCCCAACATGCAGCTCTTGTGTACTCGGCAATTGTCAAAAATCACCTCCGTTGTCTCGGAAGCCCTCATTCCCAATTTGTTTTCTTTTTTGCCGCCAGAAACGCCTGGTGTTGTTTTTTCAACTGCAAAAGCAGTCATTCCATGCTTGTCTCCCACTTCTCCAGTTCGCACAATGACCACAATGATATCAGATGATTTTCCGTGGGTTATCCAACATTTTGTGCCATTCAATACCCAATAATCACCATCTTTTACAGCTGTTGTCTTCATGCGTGCTGCATCAGAGCCTGTATTGGGTTCGGTCAGTCCCCAAGCTCCAATCCATTCAGCCGTTGCTAACTTAGGAAGCCATTTCTGTTTTTGTTCTTCGTTACCAAACTGCAATATGTGATTTGTACACAAAGAATTATGCGCTGCAACTGATAGTCCAATAGAGCCACAAACTTTGGCTACTTCTCTAATAACTGTCACATATTCAAAGTACCCCAACCCTGCTCCACCATATTCTTCTGGCACTAATACGCCCATCATTCCCAATTCGCCCATCTTTTTAAATACTTGAACAGGGAATTCTTGTGATTCGTCCCATTCCATTACATAAGGGCGGATGTGTTTTTCGCTGAAATCTTTCGCCATTGCAGCTATCATATCTTCGTTCTCTGAACGGTCAAAGTTTATTGAAGGTTGGTCTAATACTTCCTGCATATACATTTATTGATTTAAAAAAGATTAGGTGGTATTGAATGTTTCTACAATTTCACGTTGTCGTTAACACCATAAGACGCAATGTAGTTTGGAATCTTTTCTCAAAACTATATCATTTTATACAATCTTACCATTTTTTAGTTCATTGCCATTAGCGAACACTTAAATAAGGTGACAGCTTTTGGAACAAAACATCATCTACTCCTGCTATTTTTTGAATTTCACTAACTTCTTGATAATCTCCTCTTCTAATTCTCTTTTTCACAATTGCCTTTGCTAATTTTGGACTGATATAAGGATGACCTTTGAGTGTCAATTCATCTACAGTATTGATATTGAGAGATTTGATTTCTTGTGGGTTTTCATTGGTCAAGAAATTCATGATTTCTACATACAAAATCGCATCTAAACCATAGACTTCCTTCAACTGTTCGGGATGTGTAAATCCGCCCAACATATCCCTGTATTTCACAATTCTATTACTAAAAGAACTTCCAATTCCTTTCAGTTTTTTCCAATCTTCAATCGTTGCAGTATTGATGTCAACAGAAATAGGTTCTTTTTCTTCAAATTTTTGAAAAGTTTTGGGACGTTCTCTTTTTTCCTCTAAATTGAAGTCTTCATTTGCTGCAATGTCTTCCTTCTTTTCTTCAATCTGAATCAAATCCTCCAATCGCTCATAATCTTCGTCCGTAAAGCCATACACTTTTTTTATGTCCTCTTTTTTGCGAAACACCATGCCCTTCTTCACAAATCCCACCAATGCTTTTGAGGCCTGATGTGACAAACCCAACTGCCTACCATCTTCATAGGTCAATTTGTTGGGGTCAAAAGGAGCAAGTTTTACTTCAAAAGTAGGATAAGAATCCTTGGACGATTTTTTTGAAGCCCAGTCTTTTTCTTTTTTATCTTCAAAACCTTTGCCTGACTTTTTGTTCTTTTGATATCCCTTCTTTTCTTCTTCAAAAATAGCAAACGGAGCCAAACGTTTGTAATCTTCATCTGAAAAATCGTAAATCTTCTTCAAATCCTCTTTTTTCTTGAACTTCCCTCCTGCCTTCAAATATTTTGTAATTCTCTGTGCAATTTTATGGTTCAAACCCAGTTTGCGTCCTTGCTCATAAGTAAGTTTGTTCGGATTGAAGTCAAATTCCTCTATGATATATTCCTTATCAGAAAAACCTTTTTCATCCTCTTGTTCCCATTTTTTCTTACCATACCCTTTTTGTGAAGTCTGTGCTACTGCTGCAGTCCTGAACCTTTCTACATCTGCCAAAAATTCGGAAGAATCCATTGGTTCAGAATGAATAAGGTAAGGAAAAGTATAGGGCAAAATCAAGGTTATCATAATCAAAGCTAAAAGAACCAATACGCCATTTCGTTCTCTTTTGGAAAAGGTCAAGTATTCTTTGATAATTTTTTTCATGGTGTATAGATTTTATTAGACAAAAGATTTTGAGCGTTTTTACTTATTCAATATTGATTCATTCAGCATTCCTTACTTAGGCTAAAGCCCAAGCTACTTAACATGTACTGCATCCAATGCTCTTTCAACAACTTCTTTCAAATCCTCGTACTCAAATGAACGCTCATAGAAAGCTTTGTAATCGGAAGGAGGGTGTGAAAACAAAGTAGCAGGAATAGAACCTGTCCAAGCTTCACTTACTTTATTTATCCAGCTATTGGGATTGCGCTCATCTAGCAACCATACGTCTTCGCTCAAATCACGACTATTCATAAAAGGAACTAGTTTGGTTGAAAGCATATCCCTAAAATCCAAACTTACAAAAATGAGTTTTACTTTTTTAGTAGTGTATTCATCATGGACCTTTTCAAAGTAAGGCATTTCTTTCACACAAGGACGACACCAAGTTGCCCAAAAATTGTAAATATATAGGGTATCGTCCTCCGTTTTTATTCGTTTTTGAAACTCTGCAAAATCCATCACTTCTGGCACTTTCATAGGCGATTTCTTCTTCGGTGTATCTTTTGTGGTAATATCTTTGGAACTATCCGTTTGGCCTTTATTTGGATTGGTGCAGGAATTGAAGATAAAAAGACTACAAAGTAAAAAGGGAATCAATTGTTTCATGTATATATTTTTTTATTTCAACAAAAATAAATAACCTTTGTGAAACCTCAAATTCAAAGTATAAATTAAAAAATGAATCAACGAAAGATTATTCTTATAACAGGAGCAACAGCAGGCATTGGAGAAGCTACAGCGTGGCTCTTTGCTCAAAACGGGTGGGATTTAATTCTTACAGGACGACGAAAAGAACGTTTGTCTGACATTGCAGCAAAAATTGAGGCAGAACATAAGGTATGTGTTTTGCCCCTTCAATTTGATGTTCGCAATCGTGCTTCTGTAAAAGATGTATTGACAAATTTACCTAAAAACTGGCAAAGTATTGATGTTCTTGTCAATAATGCAGGTTTGGCAATGGGAAGAGGTTCTTTTCAAGAAGCAAATATTGATGACTGGGAAATTATGATTGATACAAACATTAAAGGGCTTTTGTACGTTAGTAGATTGATCAGTCCAATAATGATTGAAAATGGCAAAGGGCATATCATCAATATTAGCTCTACGGCAGGTTCGCAAGTATATGCAGGTGGTCATGTTTATTGTGCTACCAAACATGCTGTGGAAGCATTGAGCCAAGCTATGAGAATAGATTTATTGAAGCATGGTATCAAAGTGACTTCTATTCAACCAGGAATGGTCGAAACAGAATTTTCGGTAGTGCGTTTTAAAGGAAATAAAAAACAGGCCGACAACGTTTACAAAGACATAACACCTTTAGTAGCACAAGATGTTGCTGAAACAGTTTATTTTGCAGCAAGTCGACCTGCTCATGTTAATATCAATGAAATCATGCTGACTTGTACGGCTCAAGCCAATTCTTTCTATGTTCACAGAAAGAATTAATGCTTTTTTTTGAAAAAAATAGTTTATCTTTAAACTAAAAATCAAACCCAACATCTAAAACCATACACAATCAATATTGAATATAAATTTTAACTTAAAAATCATAATACAATGAAAAAGATTTTGTCCATTCTTAGCGTATTTGCCATCCTCTTTTCCACCAATATTTTTGCTCAAAGTCAAGCAGATGCTGACCAAACGCTTTTGTCAACTAGAGTAAAAACATACAATGCTGCAGATTTTCAAATAAATCCGCAACAAGTAGCGCAAGAATTAACTACCAATCTCAATACTCAATTGGTTTTTAACTCTCAACAAGAAGCTGCTGTTTATCAAATCAACCTAGAAACGGCTCAAAAAAGAGTAGCACTAAGCGACTTACAGAATACCGATACAGATGCCTTTATTGCTAAGGTAATGGAAGTTTACCAAGCAAGAAATACCGCAATTGAAAGTGTATTGAACACCAAACAAAAATTAGAGTTTAATCGCTTGAAGCAAAGCATGATGTCAAGAAAAGTAGATTTACACTAAGTAAATCCAACATTTATTAGTCTATAAAAAAAGGCTTTAACAGTTCCATATCTGTTAAAGCC
>JBMYXW010000360.1:0-4374 GCA_049608825.1 Chitinophagales bacterium | reverse complement strand
TCTGAAACAACAGATTTAATCCAATACCCAGAGCTACAACCACCAAAGGCCCTTGAACAATTTGGAACAGCTTGATTTTTTTCATGAATTTTTGTTCCCACAAAACCAAGAGAAGCAAGGAAATAGCTGTAATTGTTATCGCTCCCATGCTCAGACCTTCAAACATGTAAAAAAGCTCTGAAAGTGTATTGTGTCCATCAGGCTGGGCAAATGCCAAACTCCCTTCATAATCTTTGTCATAACCCACCGCATGAGGTATTTGCTTCAAGATGATGATAATACCAATACCAGAAAGCATTCCCTTGATAACCGAAGAAGGAAAGTAATAGCCAATGATTCCTGCCTTGGCAAATCCCAAGAGCAGTTGAAAAATACCCCCAATTACTACTGCCATTAAGAAAATTTCAAAAGCTCCTAATTCCTGAATAGCCATCAAAACAATCACCGCCAAACCTGCTGCTGGACCACTGACACCCAATTGAGAGCCACTCAATACACCTGCTACAATACCTCCAACAATACCTGCAATAATGCCCGAAAACAAAGGCGCATCAGACGCTAAGGCAATACCCAAACACAAAGGAACTGCCACTAAGAATACAATCAATGATGCTGGTAAATCGTATTTTAGGTTACTTAAAAGACCGTTTTTTTCTGGATTCATTTTAATTTGATTTTAAAGAATAGACTCGATTTGTGTATTACACTAATAAATAATTGATTATTTTGGATTGCAAAGTTAAAAACTATTTTTAATAATAGCAATACTATCATAAAAAACATCATCGCTTCAACAAACAAAACTTAAACTTGTTCATAAGAATCCTTACTTTTGTAAAAAAGAATGAATCTGCATGGCTATCGGGATTAAAATCAGTCTGAACGCAAAACTCTACTTAAGAGATCCACAGGAGACTAAGTTGGGTAAAAAAATCATTAAAGAAAGTATTATTCTCATAGATGAGATTGGTTTTGAAGCATTTAACTTCAAAAAATTAGCAAAAGCAATGGGGTCGACCGAGGCCTCAGTTTACCGCTATTTTGAGAACAAACATTTTCTACTGATTTATTTGGTATCGTGGTATTGGGAGTGGGTGAGTTATCTCATTGATTTTCAAACCATGAATATTGAAGATCCCAAACGAAGATTGAAGATAATTATCAAGACACTTGTTGATGCTTCCAAAGACAATCCCTCAATAGAATATGTGAACGAAAGTATTCTTCACCGCCTTATCATTGCAGAAGGAACAAAGGCTTACCACACAAAGGCAGTCGACAAAGAAAATACAGAAGGTTTCTTCATTAATTACAAAAAGTTGTCTGAGAAGGTGGCAGATGTCATCAGCGAAATCAACCCAAGTTTTCCTTATCCTCACACACTGGCAAGTAACCTATTTGAAATGGCAAACAACCACATTTACTTTGCCCAACATCTTCCAAAACTAACCGATGTAGTCGTTAAAGGAGAAGATTTTGGAGAGGTGGAGAAGATGCTGGAATATTTTGCTTTTATATTATTGGGGAAATGAGTCTTGTGAACAAAATTTGGCAGTTTTTGCGAAGAACCTGCAAGAAACACAGCCAACCTTGTTTTTTGCCGTTCCTCGTATTTGGACAAAATTTCAATTGGGTGTTTTGGCGAAAATGCCACAGGAAAAACTGGATGCAGCCTTGGCAAGTCCTCATGCGGAGGCAGTCAAAAAACAATTGCGTCAATCTTTGGGCTTGGAGTGAGGCAAGTCCCTCTTCAAAGGGGGATTTAGGGGGATGTAAATTGACGATTTTTGTCATAGAATGAGGTTAAGAAATTTCTGTTCCACGGTATTCACCCACAAATTATCAAAAAAATGAACATCGAACAAGCAAGAGATTATTGCCTTTCCAAATTGGGAACAACCGAGGGAATGCCTTTTGGAGAAGGGGTTTTGGTCTTCAAGGTCATGAGCAAAATGTATGCACTATTGGCTTTGGATGCCCTACCTGCTACGATGAATTTGAAGTGCAATCCAGATAGAGCATTGGAGTTGAGAGAAGAATACGAAGGCGTCAAAGGTGGCTACCACATGAACAAAAAACATTGGAACACCATCACTTTGGATGCCGATGTTTCGGATGAAGTGATTAGAGAATTGATTGACCATTCTTATGATTTGGTGGTGTCAAAATTGCGGAAAGTGGATAAGGAGGCATTGAAGCAAATGGGAGAGGAGGAGTAATTGAAGGTTTACTTCCATCAAACCACATTTATAATGGAATTCCAATTCTGGAAAAAAGAAAGCCAGCAAATAACCAGAGAGGAGCAATTCGTTTTCATGGTCTAATATCATTTGAATGTTTTGATTTTCCTCCAAAGTTTTCTTCAATACAGGAATCAAGATAACAAAAAGTTGAAGTTGATTGGGATAAAAAAGAAAATTTCCTTCAATATGGCTAAACATCATGCTTTTTTGTGTCACCTGTGTTTTACCAAGGTAGTGAAATGTTAGATTGCCCTTCAATGGCATGATGAGTTCGGGGCGGATGCCAGGATAGGCATAGATTCCTTTGAAGGAATTGAAGATAGACGACACATTTTCAATGATCCAATAGTGGTCAATGTGTTTTCTGAGGGCTTTGTGTTGTGGTATGTATTTCACTTCAATCGTTTTTTTAATTTTCAAAAAACGCCCTCTCCACCAAACTTCTATCTTCAATAAAAGGATTCACTTTTCCATCTTGGTGCTTCGCAATAAAGTGATTTCGATGGGCTTCAAAATCATCCACAGGATCTGCAATGTGCCACTGCCTCAAAGTGTTTTTCTGTCCTTCAAAAAAAGAAGTATTGACACCACTCTGATTGTTGTACATCGTATAGAAATAAAACATGGCTCTTGCTATATTACCCTTCATGTCTTCTCTTGGTTCAAAATGCCCTGAATCAGAATCTAATTCGCTGTATCCATCTATGTTTTTTGTAGGAATTTCATCTTGTATAACATCGCTCAAATACCACCTATCTGTTTCATGATCGGGGACTTCTCCAAAAGGGTGATTACTTCTTGCAGCGTTTACGCCCTCTCTTGTAGGAAATAAGTGGTGCATATCACTCTTCGCCTGCCCCTTTGCTCCCATACTTTGAGGCCAACTATGTTCGCAGTTCATACCCTGTTCGTAGGCATTGGTACTGGGGTCTTGTCTGGGGTCTAACCAAATCGAATATCCTGTATAAACGCAGGTTAGTCTGAACTCATGGTAATCTGCCGTTTCTTTGTATAGAACATCCCTTGCGGCTCCATAACCCAATACTTGATTGGGTTTGTATTTTTTTTGCAGTTTTTGGAGTAGTTTTGTGCCTTTTTCGTGTGGGAAAATACCTTCATGGAATTTTTCTCCGTTTTTCGTTTTGAAGGAGGCGTTGGGTTGGGTTTGAAGGTTGTCGCAATTGTAGAGAAAGAAAGCGGCAAATAATAGAAGTGTTTTTACAGTCATAGACATCAATGAGAATTAAAATGGAAATTAAAAAAAAACAGGTTAGCCTTGAAACTTCAACTCATTTGGTTGAAAACTGTTTTCTTCAAAACTAAATAAAGCACTAAAATCTATAAAAACACGAAAATTACGTAATTTTGCAGAACGTATGAAACATATTAGAAACTTTAGCATAATAGCCCATATCGACCATGGTAAAAGTACTTTGGCAGATAGGCTGATAGAAATAACCTCGGCTGTAGCACAGCGAGATATGAAAGCTCAGCTCCTTGACAACATGGACTTGGAGCGAGAAAGAGGTATTACGATTAAGAGTCATGCCGTTCAGATGGATTATATCCATGAAGGACAGCCCTATGTATTCAATCTAATTGATACACCAGGTCACGTTGATTTCTCTTACGAAGTATCACGAGCCATTGCAGCCTGTGAAGGCGCATTGTTGTTGGTAGATGCGGCACAAGGTATTCAAGCACAGACTATTTCCAACTTGTATTTGGCGATTGAGCAAGACTTAGAAATCATTCCGATTCTCAATAAAATTGACATGCCTGGGGCAATGATTGAGGAGGTTTCTGACCAAATCATCGATTTGATTGGCTGTGAATTGGAGGACATCATTCCTGTGAGTGCCAAAACTGGCGAAAATGTTGAGTTAATTCTTGATGCAGTTATAAATAGAATTCCAGCACCAACAGGAGATGTCGATGCGCCTTTACAAGCATTGATTTTTGATTCGATGTTCAACTCTTACCGAGGTGTGATTGCCTATTTTCGTATATTGAATGGAAAACTCAAGAAAGGCGATTCGGTCAAGTTTGTGAATACTGGCAAAGCCTATGATGCGAATGAGATTGGAATTTTGCGCTTGGATTTAGAGCCTAAAAAGGAATTGTTGGCGGG
>JBMYXW010000359.1:0-4375 GCA_049608825.1 Chitinophagales bacterium | reverse complement strand
AAAACCCCCTCAATTCGCATGAATTGAGGGGGTTTTTACATTTTTATCAATCTATCTCAAACTTCTTCTTCAAAACCAACAAAGGTTTCTTGCCATATAAAGCAATCTTTTTGGTCAAACTTGGGCTAAACATCCGTTCCCAAAAGCTTTCTTTTTCTTTGAACATCACCAACATATCAATCGCCTCAGCCTCCAAATATTTGCTCAATCCTTCCAGCACTTCATCTGCCCTAATCAAGTCAAATACAATTTTGCCTGCCTCTTCATTTTTAATGAATTGTTCTTCCAATTCTTCCATTCGGCGTTGGTCTTCGTCCGTTGGAGCACCTTCTTCGCTTACATGAACGACATGTACTGTAGCATTAAATAAGGCTGCAAATGCTAGTATTTCCTTCAAAGTCTCTACATCTGCTTTATTAAAGTCAGACGCATAGGCAATGCGGTGAATTCCATTGAATTTGGCATCCGCAGGAACGGTCAAAACTGCACATTCCACTTCTTCTATCACATTAGAAGTCGTTGTACCAAACAGTTTGTCCACCAAGTTATCCACTCCATCTGTTCCCAGTACTATCAAATCAGGAGCAGCATCTTTGGCTTCTTGCACGATTTCATCCACCACCAAACCTTCAGTGAGTTTATGATTAACAACTACTTGCGTTAGATTTTCGGCAGTAGCTTCTTTGTGCAATTTTGCAGTAAATTCCTTATAATGCTCCTCTTCCCTTGTTTCTTGGTTCTCCAAAATAGATTGCATCAACTCAGGAGGCGTACCCATTTCTAAGCTCGAAATCGACAGGCTATATACATGAAAAGTTGTAATCGTTGCGTCTTGTTTGGCGGCAATGTGCAAGGCATATTTGAAGGCATTCACTGCATTTTCCGAAAAATCACTGGGAACTAATATTTTATTCATTACTTGGTTTTTTGAGGTTAAAGTTTGAATTCACTCACCTACAAAGTATTGTTTGTATTTGAGGTTTGAATTTACTTAGTACAGTTTGCACTAAATAAGTGGTAAGTCAATAAGGTAGTTCTACTTCATTTACAGTTTTCAAAATCAAAGGTCAAAAATCATGTAATCCTAACTCTTAAATCCACCTAATGATTCATATAGAAACGGTTCTTGAATAGGGCGGATATATGAGGTACGATAGACGGTATTTGAGGTTTGATTTGCCTAATAAAAAGCTACCATCCATTTAATTTTGGCCGTATTAGGCTGCGGGAGTTAACCAACCTGCATTAATCGTACTCGGTTGAATGGCATTGTAGTCCAACCAATCGACCAATGCTTCTATATCTCTATCTTGGTTCGTTGTTGCGCTTTTCTGCAATCTGTCACTGACCATACTATCTGAGAAAGCTACCTTGAAGTCAGAAATCACTGCTTTTTGCATACTTTTATCAGAAGGCAAACCCTTACGATACGCCACATCTGAATAAATTTTACTCATTGCTCGATTGAATTCATACCATGAAAAACCCGTCACTTTCATTTTGTTTCGCACACTGATTGCTTTGTCCAAGTTTTTGATAGCTCCCTCATAATCGGGATTTGATTGGTCTTTGAGCGCAAAACCCAGCTGGCCATATACTCGATGAGATTCCACTTCTTGTGTAGCTTTGGCGAGAGATTCAAATATCGGAATGGTTTTTTCCATCTTGTCTTTGTCGTTTTTCCAATTTTCGCTTCGCACCTCTTTTGCCTCGTTCAGAATTTCCACCTTCGTTTTAGGGGAAGCATTTTTGATGGCTTCCAAAAAGTCTTTTTCAGGGATTCCCACTTCCGTAGAAGAATTGAGGTATTCATTGGTCATTTCCAAGGTTTTGGCATCTTGAATTTCTTGCTGTTCGTTTGCTTCAACTCTTTGCTGCAATTGGCGCACAGTTGTAGATAAAACACTGTCGATGAGAGCCTTTCCGCCCCATCCTCCTAATGCTGCAAAGCCGAATAAACGAATATAAAAATAGAGGTTAGTAGGTTTGTCTCCTATATTTTCAAGCCCAAGCGGCAGTATGCTGAAAATAACCGCTGTTCCCAACAGACCAAATAAACAATCTCCTAAACAGCCTGGATTGTAACGGCTTGGACCTACTTTATGTGGCAGTATCCAAACACCACTACTCAGTCCATAAGCAAACCCAGCCAACATTCCTGTCATTGCTAAGAGTCCGATAATTATCCATTGAAATTCCATGACGTTGATTTTTAGGTATTAAAATTTATGATTCAAAAATAGTATTTCTATTCCTTTTTATATGGAAATATTGCACTTTTTTTCCTTCAATGAAACTAATTGCAGCAAAATCGTGTAATTAAGTCGGTTAATAATGAATGGTATGTTTTGAATTTAAATCACTAATCTTTTCAATTTGAATATGTTAGCTTTTTATTCACAATTCAACCTTCAAAATTCACAATTATAAAATCATGGGAAAGTCAAAATTAAGAGGAAAAGATTTAATGAAACTCGGCTTCAAACAAAGCCGTTCTATTGGTATATTATTGAATACCATGCAAAAACATTTCAAATACAAAAGCAAAAATGAAAAACTGGAATTAGCTTCACAACTCTTAACAAATCCAAAAGCTTATGAAGACAATGAAATTTTTGGTTTGATTGCCAAAGATTTGCTGCAACAAGCAGAGGTTGAAGCGGGCAAGATAACCGCCTATGGAGAGATTCCTTTACGAAACAAGTCTATAGATTTTCAGATTTATGGCAAGGAACAAATCGAAAAGGGAGCTCTTCAACAAATGTACACTGCCATGAAACTGCCTGTCGTTGAAGCAGGAGCCTTGATGCCCGATGCACATCAGGGTTATGGATTGCCAATTGGAGGAGTTTTGGCTACCAAAAATGCGGTGATTCCTTATGGTGTTGGTGTGGATATTGGCTGCCGTATGTGTTTGACAATGTACGATTTGCCCGACAATTTCATCAAACGCTACCATAGCAATTTGAAGAAACACTTGGTCGACAATACCCGATTTGGGATGGGCTGCGAATTTGATGCGCCTGACCGAATAGACGATGAAATATTGGAGAGCAAAGTATTTCGAGAGATTGAATTTGTCAAAAAATTGCAGTACACTGCCTCCAAACAAATTGGTACATCTGGTGGCGGCAATCATTTTGTGGAGTTCGGTATAGTCGAAATATTGACCGCTAACAACGATTGGAATTTGCCAATCGGAAAATACATCGCCATTCTATCTCATTCTGGTTCGAGAGGTTTGGGCGCAAAAATCGCCAATCATTACACCAAATTGGCTCGTCAAAATTGCTATCTTCCAAAAGAGGCTCAACACTTGGCGTGGTTGGATATGGATACAGAATTGGGTCAAGAATATTGGATTGCGATGAATTTAGCAGGTGATTTTGCTTCGGCTTGTCACCATCAAATCCACAAACGTCTTGCCAAAGCGATTGGTGAAAAACCTGTGGCAATGGTTGAAAATCACCACAACTTTGCGTGGAAAGAAAAACTGGCAGATGGTACGGATGTGATTGTACACCGCAAGGGCGCAACTCCTGCGGGTAAGGGTGTTTTGGGAATCATCCCAGGGTCTATGACTGCTCCAGGATTTATCGTAAGAGGAAAGGGTGTATTTGATTCTATCAACTCGGCTTCACATGGCGCTGGTCGTCAAATGTCTCGCCGAAAAGCCAAAAATTCTTTGACCAAAAGTGATGTGCGTAAATACTTGAAACAACAAGGCGTGACACTTATTGGAGGTGGGCTGGATGAAGCTCCAATGGCTTACAAAGACATCCATGAGGTGATGCGTTCGCAGCAAGATTTGGTGGAAGTATTGGGAACTTTTAAGCCTAAGATTGTGCGGATGGCATCTGATTGATTCAAAAAATCAGGTTCTTTGACAAATTCCGTGGAGGATGTAAAAACTACGGTAGTCTGATTTTAGAAAAAAATGACTCTTAGCAAAATAGCCACCTAATTTTCAAATGAATAGACTACCGTAGTCTCGTTTCACAGTTTTCAAATGCAAATTCAAGTATGGATTTGCATTTTTCATTTGAAGTTCAGTCAAAATTGATACTTTTGAAGTCCAATAAAAATACATTAAAATAAATCAGAGTGTGTCACAAATCGGTTGCAATAGCCCCAACGGGGCGTAAGCAATAGCACAGAGCAACGCTCTGTGGGTGAAAATTGAGTATTTATCAGCCCTGAAAGGGCGTAAGCAAAGAGGATAACTGAGGCAATTTCAACTAATAAATCCGTCATTTATGACTTCATCTTTTTTCGTTACACTTCGTTAAAAAGCCTCGTCATAGCCTTGCTATGCCTACGTTTTTTGCCTCGTCTAACAAAAAATATTTCTTCAAAATTGCCTATTTATTAATTT
>JBMYXW010000358.1:0-4379 GCA_049608825.1 Chitinophagales bacterium | reverse complement strand
ATCCCTCATTATTTGATTTATTCTCAAACAATTTAGAAGCATGAAACAAGTGACCAATTTAAAAGATATTGCAATTTACAAGGAGACTTTAGATATTCTCCGCATCGGCAACATCGCTGTCCAAAAAGCAAAAGCAGAAAACAAAAAAATGGGAATCCCCAACGTATTCGGCAAAAACGGAATCGTTTATTACGAACTCCCTGATGGAACGATTACCAAGGAGAAGCCAGAGGGTTTTTAAATTTTTTCTGTGCCTCTATGTTCGTCACTTCAACTGTTGTCAAGGTCTCCGACCGTTGACAAAGTTTCTGTTTAGTGCGCTCAAAAAATCTCTGTGCCTCTGCGTCTCTGTGTTCATTCTACTCCCCAAACAACACCCCAGGATTCATCACCCCTTTTTCATCCACCACTTTTTTGATGCCCTTCAAAACTTGTTCAAACGGTTCACTCTGTTGCTGTTTGTAATAAGGAGCATGGTCTTTGCCGACCGCATGATGGTGCGTGATTGTACCGCCAAAATCAATAATCGCCTGCGAAACCGCCACCTTGATAGCATCCCACTGAGCCATTTCCTCGCCCTTTTTGCCCTTCGCCATGACCGTATAATAAGGCGCAGGACCATCGGTATAGAGGTGGGTAAAACGGCAAGTCACCAAGCCCGCACCACAATGTTTTCTCACCGCATCTTTTGCCGCTTTGGTCACGCCCGCATGAAAAGCTTCAAACTGGTCCCAAGTTACAGCCGTTTCAAACGTCTCCAAAATCAACCCAAAACGCATCAATTCATCCCGCATATAAGGCGCACGCAAAAACGAAGCCTTCCAAGCATTTGCCTTTTCACTCTTTGTAGGTTTTGAAGCTTTAGAATCAGTAGCTGCTTTTTTGGGCGTGCCTTTCCAAGTGCCACCATATTTTGTACAAACCTCCAAAGCCACCCGCATTTTTTCGCTTACATCGTGGTGATGCGACTCAAAACCCACAATCAAAACATGGTCTTTGCCGCTTCCCAAACCATTGAACAAGGCTTCAAAAGCACTGATTAAACGAGCATTCGATGGATTCAAACCCGACTGTGCCAATTGCCGACAAGCCTCTGCTGCTGTCATAAAATCATCAAAATGAACCGTCACCGTTTTTTTGAATTTGGGAATTGTTTGCAGGCGCACCCAAGCCTCGGTAATCACTCCAAAAACACCTTCCGAACCACAAATCATCCGTTCCTCGCTCGGCCCAGCACCCGAACCTGGCAAACGTCGGGTTTCCCAAACGCCGTTTGGAGTCAACATTCTCACGCCTTGCACAAACTCGTCAATGTGCGTGAAAAGTGTCGCAAAATGCCCGCCTGACCTCGTAGCTATCCATCCGCCCAAAGTCGAAAATTCAAAACTTTGGGGATAATGTCGCATCGTCAAACCATGAGGCTTCAATCCTGCCTCCAATGCTGGACCAAAAATTCCTGCTTGAATCCGAGCGCATCGGCTTTGGTGGTCAATCTCCAAAATCTGATTGAAGTGTTTCATGTCCAAAGTAATCACCCCCCGAAAAGCCTCCGATTCGGTCGGTTCAACACCTCCAACGACACTCGAACCACCACCAAAAGGTATCAAAGCGATGTCGTTTTCGGTCGCAAATTTCATGATTTGGCTCAGTTCTGCTTCGTCTTTGGGGTAGGCGATATAGTCTGGCGGATTGTCGAAATGTCCATGCAATCCTCGCCAAATATCCCGAAACGATTTGCCATAACTGTGTGATGCTCGGTCATAAGTCGCATCTGTACAGATGTCCTTCAATTCATCGGGCAGTACAAATCGTGGTTTCCGCAATTGCAGTTCTTCCAATTTGGGTGGATGTATTTCTTCGAGTTCTTTGATACCCAAAGCGAATTGTAGGCTTTGTTTGGCAGAGTTGATGATTTCGGCGGGAATGTCGTACTCATTGTAGCCCCATCCCCAGAAACTTCGTGTTTGCTGCATAATTTTTGAATTTTGATTTTGAGATGGAAAGGTGTAATCTTTTGAAGCATGAAAAAGGTGACATCTTTACATCGGGTCGGTTTTGAGATTACACCTTTTCGCTTGCTCAAAGATGTCACCTCAAAACCTTTGTATTTAATGAATTAACTTTATTTTCCTACTTCTCTTTAAACCAAATAAATCCCATCCGCTTCAATGCGAATCTTTCGTTCACGGTACAAAGCTCCAATCGCTTTTTTGAAGGTTTTTTTGCTCATTTTCATGCGCTTGTAGATTTCATCAGGCGCACTTTTGTCATTCAAGGGAAGAAAACCCCCATTCATTTCAAGAGCTGCTATAATCGGGTCAATATTGGAGATTACATTGTCATAGCCCTGTTTTTGAAGGCTGATGTCAATTCTGTTGTCCTCTCGAATTTCTTTCACAAAACCCTTGAGTCGGTTGCCTATATTGATTCTTCTAAAAATTTCATTCTTGTAAACCAAGCCTTTGTGGAGGCTGTTGATGATGACATTGTAGCCAATATCGGTTTGCTCCCAAATCGTCAAGTCGACTTCCTCACCCTCTTCAACGGTCAGTGGTTCATCTTGCAGGAAATGCCGCAATTTGGCGGAAGCGACCAATCGTTCGGTTTGTTCGTCGATGTATAAATAGACAAGGTAATACGAACTTGGGGTCATTTTTTTGTTTTGTTGCGAAAAAGGCACCATCAAATCTTTTTCCAAACCCCAATCCAAAAACGCCCCAAATCTATTCACATCCTTGACTTTCAAGAAAGCATATTGATGCAACAAAATTTTGGGTTTCAAGGTCGTAGCGGTTATTCTGTCTTCCGAATCTTTGTAAATAAAGACTTCAATTTCGTCGTTTTTTTCCATCTCGTCAGGCACGTATTTGTTGGGAAGCAAGACTTCGTTCAGTTCTTGTTCGTCACACAAATAGACTCCGTTTTCGGTTTGCCTGTAAGCTTTTAGGGTATTGAATTCTCCGAGTTTTATCATGGCGTAAAATTAAAATAAAAATGAGAATTAAATCTTGTATTCGGTCATTATTCGCACAAAGCTTTGAACAAGAATTTACTACAAAAAAGAATATATCCGTATTGAGTGAGGTTCTTTTTTATAAACGATTCCTGTTCAAAGCTATATAAAATACCTTTGTTCTAAACCACTTCCGCCACCACAAAAATACTCCCTCCAATGTAAATGAAATCTCTTTTACCTGCCTTCAATTTTGCCGACTTCAATGCCTCACTAACCGAACTGTATGCCTCTCCTTGCAGCCCAAAAGTTGCTGCTTTCTCTTTCAATGTTTGGGCATTCAATCCACGAGGAACGTTGGCTTTGCAGAAATAGTAAGTGGCGTTTTGGGGTAATAATTGAAGTACTTTGCTTGCATCTTTGTCATTGACCGTTCCGAAAACGAAATGTAAATTTTGAAAATCAACTGCTTCAATTTGCTGCATGGCATATTCGATACCTGCAATATTGTGTGCGCTGTCGGCAATGATGGTGGGATTTTTTTGGGATAGAATGTGCCAACGTCCCAATAAGTTGCTGATTTTTTTGACTTCCTTCAATCCGCTATACAAAGCTTCTTCCGATACTTCAAAACCCAATTGCGGCAACAAATCGACACATCGAAGTGTAGTTACGAGATTTTTCAATTGATAATTGGCTTGCAAATCTGATTGAAGCTTGACGTATTGAAGGACATTGTTTTTGTAAGCATCGAATTGAATGGAGGTAAGGGTTTTACTTACATTTTTCAATTGATATTTTTCTTCTGCAAAGTGAATAGGAGCGTTCATTTCTCTTGTTTTGGCTTCAAAAACAGGTCGAGTTTCTGGGTTGATTTCTCCAATAACAACGGGGGTGTTTTGTTTGATGATGCCTGCTTTTTCGCCTGCAATAAGCGGCAAGGTATTGCCAAGCATATCTGTATGGTCGAAGCTGATATTGGTGATGACGGATAGGATAGGGGAGAGGACATTGGTAGAATCCAAACGCCCGCCTAATCCAACTTCAACGATGGCAATGTCCACGTTTTGTTGGGCGAAATAATGAAATGCCAAAGCTACGGTCATTTCAAAAAAGGAAGGCTTCAATTCTTCAAAATAAGTTCGATGCTCGGCTACAAAGTCGATAACGGCTTGTTGGGTGATGTATTCACCATTGATTTTGATGCGTTCTCGAAAATCTCGGTAGTGGGGTGAAGTATATAAACCAACTTTGTAGCCTTCTTGCTGCAAAATAGCGGAAAGTGCATGAGCCGTTGAGCCTTTGCCATTCGTGCCTGCAATGTGTATGCTTTTGAAAGAGTCTTGAGGTTGTCCCAGATACTGGCAAAGTGCCAAGATGTTGTCCAAGTTTTTTTTGAAGGCTTTGGGGCCTACTCTTTGAAACA
>JBMYXW010000357.1:0-4386 GCA_049608825.1 Chitinophagales bacterium | reverse complement strand
ACATATTACTATTCCTATCTTTTATCATGTAGAGTGGTAATTTTCGTTTTATTCAATTCTATCCTTCCATATATCTGGATTTCGCCTATTGTTAAATATTGCAACGACAATAGCAGATTGGTCTTCCACAAAAAAGAATACCAAATAGTTGAAAGGTTTGGGAAGTATTGCTCTCCGAATCTCTCCCTCAATAAGGGGAAATTGAAGTGGATTCTCATGTATGCGGTCTTCTACTTTAAAGTAAGCCTCGTAAAATCGTTCTGCAAGGGAAGGTTTTTGAGATACATACCAATCCAAGATATTGTCTAAATCCTCGGCTGCTGCTTGAAGCAAGTTAACTTTATAAGCCATATTTCTTAGCAAGTTTTTGGTGTACTTCTACAGCTGGAATAGCCTGTATCTCCCCATTTCTATAGCTTTCTATCCTTCTCTTAATTTCAGTAATTTGTGCGTATGATACACTTACATCAGTAGGGCTATCATTTTCTTCTTCCATAATACTATCAAGCATCAAACGAGCAAGTTCAATTCTTTCCATTCGGCTTAATCTTAGTGCTTTATGAGTTATTGATTGTAAGGTCATGATAAGTTGATTTGTATGTAGAACTGGATGAATAACAGCGAGAGAGAATCAATAGTTCTTTTGATTTGCTAATTTGTGTATTTTTTGACTTTTCCATCAAGGAATCAAATCGTTCTTGCATTTCTTTTGAAGCCTTTAACTCTATGGAGGTGTTTCCAATATTTGAAGTGGTTTTCCCATAATATTTACAAAGTTTGAAATAATTGTTTATTGAAGGTTTGAAAATAACAAAGAGGAACAATTAGCACAAAAAACCAAACCCCATTCCCCTTCAAATCCCTATCTTTGAACTCATTTTTCCCAAACAAGCAAATACAAACTATGCGATTCACCTTTTACACAACCTTATTTCTACTACTAATCACCTTCAATTTCGATATTCAAGCTCAAAAAATTGACATCAAAAAACAATTGAAGGGCATGAAAATGAGAAGCATTGGCCCCGCAGGAATGAGCGGACGAGTCACCTCAATAGACGTTGATTTAAGCAATCCAACTACTATTTTCATTGGCACAGCCTCAGGCGGCGTTTGGAAGTCCGAAAGCGGCGGCATCAAATGGAAGCCTGTTTTTGATGACCAGCCCATGCAATCCATTGGTGCAGTAGCCATCGACCAAACCAATACAGGCATCATCTGGGCAGGCGCAGGAGAAGGAAATCCCCGAAATTCGCTCAACAGCGGAAACGGTATTTATAAAAGTCTCGATGGCGGCAAAAGCTGGCAACACCTCGGCTTAGAAAAAACAAAACTCATCCACCGCATCCTCATCGACCCCAATAATTCCGACATCGTATATGCCGCAGCATTGGGTTCGGCTTGGGGCGAAAATCCCGAAAGAGGAGTCTATAAAACCACCGATGGCGGCAAAACTTGGAACAAAATCTTGTATGTCGACACCAAAACAGGCTGTGCCGATTTGGTCATTGACCCCTCCAATCCCAACAAAATCATTGCAGCCATGTGGGAATATGGTCGCAAACCGTGGACCTTCAATTCGGGCGGAAAAGGTTCGGGAATGTACATCACCCACGATGGCGGCAAAACTTGGCAAAAACGCACCGACAAAAACGGCTTGCCCAAAGGAAATTTGGGTAGAATGGGCTTGGCTTTCGCTCCCTCCAATCCAAAAATCATCTATGCACTCGTTGAAGCCAAGAAAAATGCCTTGTTCAAAAGCGTTGATGGCGGCTTCAAATGGAAAGAGGTAGGCAGCAAAAATGCGGGCAATCGACCTTTTTACTACGCCGACATTTTTGTTGACCCTCAAAATGAAAACAGAATTTACAGTCTTCATTCAGTTGTCACCAAAAGCGAAGACGGCGGCAAGACCTTTGAAACCATGATTCCCTACTACGATGTGCATCCCGATTACCACGCTTTTTGGGTTAATCCCAGCAACCCACAGCACCTGATGATTGGAAACGATGGCGGAATGGCAATTTCACACAATCGAGGCGAAGATTGGAGATTCGTCGAAAACTTGCCCCTTGCCCAATTTTACCACATCAACTACGACATGGACATTCCCTACAATATTTATGGCGGAATGCAGGACAACGGTTCTTGGGCGGGACCTGCTTATGCTTGGAAATCAGGTGGTATTCGCAACAACGACTGGCAAGAATTGGTATTTGGAGATGGCTTCGATGTCGTACCAAGACCCGACAACAGCCGATACGGATATGCCATGTATCAAGGCGGAAACGTCTATTACTACGATCGAGAAACGGGCTTCAATACCTACATCCAACCCAATCACCCCGAAGGCAAAGAACTCCGCTTCAATTGGAATGCGGGCATCGCTCAAAATCCCTTCCACGATTGTGGCATTTACTTTGGCAGCCAACACCTGCACAAAAGCATGGACTGCGGCAAAACGTGGGAACTCCTTTCACCCGATTTGACCACCAACGACACCACCAAACAGCAACAAGCCAAAAGTGGTGGTTTGACGATTGATGCTACCCGTGCCGAAAATTTCACCACCATTGTTTCCATCGCTCCAAGTCCTGTGGACGAAAAAGTAATTTGGGTCGGTACAGACGATGGCAACCTTCAATTGACCAAAGATGGCGGCAAAAACTGGACAAATTTGGCGAGTCGTTTGACGGGTTTGCCAAAAGGTAGTTGGATGGCACAGATTGAAGTATCGAAAAAGAATGCGGGTGAAGCCTTTGTAATCGCCAATGATTACCGCCGAAACAACTGGAAACCTTATGTTTACCATACAACGGATTATGGCAGTTCTTGGAGGCGTATTGCAGATGAAAACAAAGTAGAAGGTCATGCGATGTCAATAGTGCAAGACCCTATTGAACCCAAACTGCTGTTTTTGGGAACAGATTATGGTTTGTATGTCACCATTGATGGCGGCACAAATTGGAACAAATGGATGCACAATTATCCTTCTGTTACAACGGCTGACATGAAAATTCACCCAAGAGAACACGACCTCATCATTGGTACATTTGGACGAGCTGCCTACGTATTGGACGACATTAGACCGCTTCGAGAATTGACACGAAACAATGCCAATATCTTCAAAAAAGACTTTCATGTTTTTGAAGCTCCTAATGCCTATATGGTGAGTTACCGCTCGGTGGATGGGGTCCGTTTTGGGGCAGATGCTCATTTCAAGGGACAAAATAGAAAGTATGGTGCAATGCTTAGTTTTTGGGCGAATGTGAAGGAGAACAAGAAGGATAATAAAAAAGAAGATAAGGACAAAAAGGGTAAAAAAGCAAAGAAGAAAAAGACAAAAGATTCTACTTTGATAGAGAAAAAAACAGAACAAGAAGGGGCTACAAAAAAGGGTGATAAAGCTGCAAAAGACAAGAAAAAGAAGGACGACAAGAAAGTTTACATTGCAGTTTTTGATGCAAATGGTGATACTGTTCGCAATTATTCTGCAAAAATAGACACAGGCTTCAATCGTATTTATTGGAATCTAAGCGAAAATGGGGTGCGTTTTCCTTCCAGAAACGACCCAAAACCCAATGCAGATTTACCAATGGGTGGTCAAGTTTTGCCAGGTACTTACAAGGTTGTTTTGGAGTGGAAAGGGCATAAAGATTCTACTTCGGTGGAGGTGAAATTAGACCCAAGAGGGACGACTACTTTAGAGCAGGTAAAAGCCCAAAAAGCCGCTGCAAAAGAGTTTATTCCATGGATTGAAAAAGCGGCAAAAGGTTTCAATCAATTGAAGCAAGCGGAGAAAACGATGGGTATGGTGACGAAACAATTGAAGTTTGCAGAAGTGGAAGACACGCTTCAAAAAAACATTGCAGACAAAGCCAAAATCGTGAAAGACAGTATTGGTAAGATGATGAAAGTCTATATGTTGCCAAAAGGATTGAAGGGAATTCATGGTGCTACGCCTACTTTGAATGGTACTTTGTATCGAGCGATTTCTTTTATTGGAGATGCCAATGGCGTGCCTCAATCGAATGCGGTGTATGCGGTTGATAAAGCCAAAAAACAGGTCTCCGCCGTTATTGAACGCATCAATGCTTTTTTTGGAGAATCGGGTTTGTGGCAAGAGTATCAAACGGAAGTGGACAAAGTGGAGTTTAGTTTGTTTAAGGAAGTGAAGGAGATTGATTTGGAGTAAACGGGAGATGATAGACGGACGCTTTGCTGGACGGAAGACGGAATGAAATATTTTCAAAGATTCTCTAAATAGGAAACTACAAAAGTCTCTTTTTTAAGAAGATGACTTGATTTTAGAAATAAAGACTTTTAGGCTATGGACGAGGGAACAGAGAGGCGAGAAGATGGATTTAGTATTTTGATAATCAATTA
>JBMYXW010000356.1:0-4398 GCA_049608825.1 Chitinophagales bacterium | reverse complement strand
ACTGCTGGTTTCAACAATACAGAGGGAACACAACAGGATGTTTGGACACTAAAAGTGCGTGGAAATACAGTACAGTATTATGTCAATGACGTTTTTGCCTATGAAGGGGCAAAAGGTTTGGATTGGAAATTTATTGGAGTATTTGTAGAAGATGTCCAGACGATTGAGTTTGATGAATTGACGGTTTGGGATGTACAATAATTAGTTTTTGGAAATTTTTAGTGGTCTTATGTGCATAATTTGAAGCGTCAAATTCGGGTATATTTTCTTTGAAGTAGTGTTATTTTCTTATCTTTCTCCAAAATTAAAAACCTCTTTTTAAAAATTTTAGGTGAAAGAAGCAAGAAACGAGATTGAAAAACACATCTCACCTCTCTATTCTCGCTTCTCTCCTCCAAAGAACCATTTCCTATGAGAAAACTTCAATTACCCATTTTCTTCTCTTTCATCCTGTTCATTTCCTTCAATTTCAATATGCACGCTCAAAAAAAGCAGCCCCCTGCAACAAAAGCCATCAAACGCATGGCAGACTTTGACCAACGACAAGCACTTCAAAAAAATGCAACCGTTCAGAACATTCCCTTTCGTTCGGTAGGACCAACGGTGATGAGCGGACGAGTCACCGATTTGGCAGTCAACCCCAAAGACCCCACACACTTTTATGTCGCTTATGCCTCGGGTGGTTTGTGGGAAACCCAAAACAATGGTACAACTTTTACTCCAATATTTGACAATGAAGCCGTTATGACCATTGGCGATATAGCCGTCAATTGGAACACCACACCTGCAACAATTTGGGTCGGAACAGGTGAGAATAATTCAAGCCGATCCTCTTATGCTGGAATGGGTATGTACAAAAGTGTGAATGGCGGCAAAACTTGGCTGCAATTGGGACTACTGGAATCCCACCACATCAGCCGAGTTGTTTTGCATCCAACCGACAACAATACTGCTTGGGTCGCAGTTTTGGGGCATCTCTATTCTCCCAATGAAGAACGAGGCATTTACAAAACCACCGATGGCGGAAATACTTGGAAACAAGTCTTGTATGTGGATGAGAATACAGGCGGAGTCGACTTATTGATGGAAGGAAACAACCCAGAGGTTCTCTTTGCGGCAATGTGGCATCGAAGCCGTCGAGCATGGGATTTTGTAGGTTCAGGCGAAACATCGGGCATTTATAGAAGTGTGGACAGTGGCGAGACTTGGGAACTAATGACCACTGCCGAAAGTGGTTTCCCAACAGGAAACGGAGTGGGAAGAATCGGTTTGGCGCACCACAAAGATGGAGGCATTTATGCCATTTTGGACAATCAAAGCCGAAGACCCAAAGAAGACAACAAGGATGAAAACAAAGACGAATTGACCAAAGATCAACTACGGGCAATGACCAAAGAAGCGTTCATGGATATTCCAATAAAACGTGTCGAAGCCTTTTTGAAAGATAACCGTTTTCCAAAAAAGTATTCTGCAAAGTCCGTTACTGCAATGGTCAAAAACGGCAAAATTTTACCCATCGCATTGGTCGAATACTTAGAAGATGCCAATTCGCAGTTGTTTGATACGCCTGTCATTGGAGCAGAGATTTATCGTTCAACGGATGGCGGCAAATCTTGGAAAAAAACGCATGAGGATTACATCGACGATTTGTACTATTCCTATGGCTACTATTTCGGTCAAATCCGAGTTGCTCCCCAAACGCCCAACAAAGTGTATATCATGGGCGTACCGATTTTGCGCTCAGAAGATGGCGGCAAAACCTTCAAAACCATCAATGGCGATAATGTACATGCCGATCACCATGCACTTTGGATAAATCCCGAAAAAAATGGACACTTAATCAATGGCAACGATGGTGGAATCAATATCTCCTATGACGATGGTGAAAGTTGGATAAAATGCAATTCACCTGCCGTTGGACAATTTTATACTGTCAATGTGGATATGGCTAAACCCTACAATGTCTATGGTGGACTGCAAGACAATGGAGTTTGGAGAGGAAGCAGCAACTACGAGGCAAGTTCGTCGTGGCATCAATATGGTGTCTATCCCTACAAAGGGCTTTTGGGCGGTGACGGAATGCAGGTAGAGATTGACAGCCGAGACAACAATATGGTTTACACAGGTTTCCAGTTTGGTTATTACTATCGAATTGATGTCGAAAAAGAGGATTATACGATGATTCGACCCATTCACGAATTGGGTGAGCGTCCGCTGCGCTTCAATTGGCAAACACCGATTCACCTATCCGTTCACCACCAAGACATTCTCTACATCGGCTCCAACAAATTTCACCGCTCCATGAAACAGGGCGATGATTGGCAAACGCTTTCGGGCGACCTCACCAAAGGCGGCAAAAAAGGAAATGTTCCCTATGGTACATTGACTATGATTCACGAATCACCTTTGAAGTTTGGCTTGATATACGTAGGCACAGACGATGGCAACATTCACATGACCAAAGATGGTGGCTACAATTGGACAAAAATTTCGGACAAATTGCCTGAACATAAATGGGTCAGCCGAGTTGTGGCTTCTGCCCATCAAGAAGGCACTGTTTATGCATCCTTGAATGGTTACCGTTGGGATGACTTCAATTCTTACGTCTATGCCTCTTTTGACTACGGCAAAACGTGGAATCCAATCGGCCAAAACTTGCCCAAAGAACCCGTCAATGTAATCAAAGAAGACCCAAAAAATGCGAATGTTTTGTATGTCGGAACCGACCACGGACTCTATGTATCACTCGACAAAGGACAAACCTTCATGGGCATGACCAAAGATTTACCCGCCGTTCCTGTTCACGATTTGGTGATTCACCCCAAAGCCAACGATTTGGTCGTCGGTACACATGGACGCTCCATTTACACCGCTCCCATCGAACACCTCCAAAAAACCACGCCTTTCATTCTGTCCAAACCACTGTATGTTTTTGACATCAAATCCATTTCTGCAAGCAGTCGTTGGGGCAACAAACGCAATGCTTGGCGTGAAGCGACTCTACCGAAAGTCGAAATTCCTGTCTATGTGAAAGAGGGAACTACTCTGCAATTGAAGGTACAAACAACAGATGGTTTGGTATTAAAGGAATGGGAATACGCTGCAAATGTGGGCTTCAATTTTGTGGAGTATGATATGAGTTTGGAAGCGGATAAGGTTTCGGATTATGAGAAAGAATTGAACAAAACCTCCCTTAATCCCTCCGAGGGAGGGAAATCTTTGAAATCTTTGAAATTGAAGAAGGCGGACAATGAGGTGTTTTATTTGAAGGCTGGGAAATATAAGGTGGTGATTGAAGGGAATGGGGAAAGTGTAGAAGGTGGATTGGAGGTGAAGTGATTTTTTATAACTCATAAAATTTTAAGCTATGGCATTAAGTGATTTTTTCAGTATTAATTTTCCTTATGGACTAAAAAGGAATTCAAAAGGAGAATGGTTTGTGTTCAATAGAGAATACATGCCTTTAGGTTGGAATTCTTTGAAAGAAAAAAAGAGTATTTTTGATGATAAGGTATATTCACATTATCCTATTTATACAAAATATAAAGGTTTAACAGATGTGAAACTTAAAAAACTTGCTCATATTGAAGATTCGATACGTTTTGATGAAAAAGGAAAAATCAATCAAATTTTCTTTTATGATAGTAGAACGAATCCAAATATAAATCCAGAAAATTGGACTTTGTATCTTGAGAAAATGAAAATATTGAGTTCGTTAAAAGTAAAACATGAGTAGAATTCATTGTTTTACATTTCCCTCGCTTTCGCCAAAACGATATTAAATGTAGATTTGCTAATTCTAAAATTAGCTTCTTTTTGAAGTTGTTCCATTAGTATTTTTACACTGTCAATTAGCCCTTTTTTCTTGGCAATCAACAGAACTCCCAATAGCCCTGTTATTTGGAGTTCAAGTTGTTGAGCAATTTCACGACCTGCTTTTTCATCAATGATTAACAAGTCTGCATTCAATTCCTTTGAAAGTACAATGGATTCTGCTTCTCCTTTATCCAATACTTTCAATAGCTGTTGTAATAGCTCTGAATTTGTACACTCTTTGACTGCAATCCAAGTGGCATCCTTAAATTCTTGGCTTCCAAATTTACCCCAACCATTGACTACAATTTCTTCAAAAACTCCTTTGGAGATAATAACTTCTCCAAAAATGGTAGGCATTAAATCAAGTTGTTTTATTGCGGCTAAATTCATCAAAACGGAAGAATCACTTATGACAATCATAGCAAATTGAGCGATTTAAGTGTTTGAAAATCAGATTCTACATCTTGTGGGCTGATATGCAAGTCAATTTGACGAATCGCTAATTCCTTTTGCATATCCAATCGAGAAATCTCTAAAAACGTTGCAGCTTGTGCTAAGGTAAAAAGTTCTTTTTGGTAGAAC
>JBMYXW010000355.1:0-4404 GCA_049608825.1 Chitinophagales bacterium | reverse complement strand
ATATTAAATCCCTCTTCTCGCCTCTCTGTTCCCTCGTCCAAAGTCTAAAATCATTGTATTATCAACTTTCTTCTTTCCCTTCAAGAAATAATCGACTACAATACTTCCCCTGTAAAGACCAGCTTGACTGAGATTCTCTTCAACCTGTACTTGACTCATTAATTTTCGAGTTTCCGTGCGTTTTTTTTGCCACTTCAATAGATGCCTAAAAAAATCAGAATGTGCCTTCAAAACCGCTTTGCAGTCCCCAAAAGCACCTGATACCAAAAATTTTAGGGCTGCAATCCAATCCAGTATAATGCGAATAGGAAAAATAGTAAACAATTGCAGTATGGTGAGATTCTTGTACATCATCGCCAAGTTATTGCGGAAGTTGAGGTAGAGTTTTCGAGGATTCCCTTGGGGCAATGTGCCACCTCCAACATGATAAACTGTAGAATCGGGATGGTAAAAAATGCGATAACCCGCCCGCTTCAATCGCCAACAAAGGTCAATTTCTTCTTGATGGGCAAAAAAATCGGCATCTAACCCACCTATTTGGTGATACAATTCTGCTCGCACAAACATTGCCGCACCACTCGCCCAAAAAACCTCACTCACTTCGTTGTATTGCCCCAAATCTTCTTCACAATGTTCAAAAAAACGCCCCCTGCAAAAAGCATAACCAAATCTATCCATCCATCCACCTGCGGCTCCTGCATACTCAAATTGACTCTTTTGGTGAAAATCCAATAGCTTCGGTTGGCAGGCTGCAATACTTGTATCAGATTCCATCAAGTCGATAATGGGTTGAATCCAGTTTGGGGTAACTTCAACATCTGAATTGAGCAATACATAATAATCTGCTTCGACCTGCTTCAATGCCACATTGTAACCCTCCGCAAAGCCATGATTTTCTGTATTTTGGATAATTTTGAGGGATGGGAAATTGGATTGAACAAAAGCCACCGAATTATCTGTTGACGCATTGTCTGCTACATAAATATCGAGATTGGAGTAGTTGGAAGCGACCACCGAGGACAGAAATTGTTGAAGGAAATGAATGCCGTTCCAATTGAGAATGACGACTGCTACTTTGGGAGGATTTGAAGACACTTTTTTGATTTTTAATTAAGTACGATTTGACCACTGAGGCACGGAGACACAGAGTTTTGGATATTTGAACGGAGAGAGTTACTATTCAGCATCAAGATTACACCTTTTTCTAAATAATTGACTTACAAGACGTTTTTTTCAAGGCAGAAAAAGATGTCACCTTGATGCTGAATAGTAACCGTTTTCTCGTTTTAGATACAAAAACGTTATTTATTCGGTTCTTTGTTACTCTACGACTTCCATTGTCCAGTCTTTTACATTGCATTCTTTGCTATCAAAGCTAATCCCCACCAAAATAATTTGCTTTGAAGTATTCTTGAAAGCCTCCATATATTTTTGTTCTTTGATTTGTTCGATTGCTTTTTGAGGTTTTGTGTCCAATTTGAATTCCATGATATAAAGGTAATCTTCCACTTCAATTTTGGCATCAATTCTTCCTTTGTGTTTACTCATTTCTGCATCAACCTGCAATCCTAACAACTTAATGAGAAGGTAAACGATGCTGTGAAAATAACCTTCCCAGGCTTTAAACAGTTTAGCTTCATCTTCGTCAGTAGGTTCTTTTTTATTGTGTTTGGGATGCAATTGATACGCGATATCAGAGAATAAAATTTTGAGTTGTTCTATAAAAGATTCCATGTCATTCTCATAAAGAGCATCTTTGATATACAAAATGGCTTGGTCAACAACACTCGCTACTTGATGTGAGCGAAATTCAATCAAATTCAACAAAAACGATTCTTCTACTTCTTGATTTGGATATTTCAAAATGTAGGTTGGTCGCCCTTTTCTATATGTTTTTTGTCGAACAGTTAAATAGCCCGTTTGGAATAATAAGTGATTGAAGTCAATATTTTTGATGGTAAATTTGTCAAAAGAATGAGAACTCAACTTTACCTTATCTATATGTTCGAGATTTACTTTTTGTCTTTTGATAAACTTCAATAAAAGGGTTGGTGTGCCAGAAGCAAACCAAAAATTAGAAAATTCTCCTTTTTTGAAGAAATTTAGGAGTGAAAAAGGATTGTAAACAAAGGTTTTGCCATCCCAAGAATAGCCATTGTACCAACGTTTCAACTCCTTCAATAAAGATTTTGAAGTTAAGCCCAAATTTGCAGAAACATTCTGAATATAAGGCTCAAAATAAGACTCCAATTCAGCTTGAGTAATCCCACAAATGTCAACGGTAGAAGGGTCTAAGGTTAAATCATCTAAGTTGTTCAATTCGGAGAAAATAGAGGTTTTAGAGAATTTGGAAACCCCTGTGACGAATAAAAAATGGAGGTGTTTTTCTACAATACCGTCCTTCAGTACACCGTACATATTTTTTAGAATATCTCGATTTTTTCCTGCCTGCCTCTCATCATCAATATAATCTATGATGGGTTTATCATATTCATCAATTAAAACTACTATTTTTTGTTCAATGGATAATGCCTCAATCAGTTTGGTAAACTTAGCTTTTGAAGTATATGGTGTGTCTGTATCCAATGTTAGATTATGTCTTTTTGCAATCAAGTCCATGTATTTAGAAAGGACGGTTTCCAAATCTTCATTTTTGTAATCTATTTCGGTTAGAGATAAACGAATCACAGGGCGTGGTTTCCAGTCTATTTTATCATAAATCCATAAATTCTTGAACAACTCTTTGTCTCCCTTAAAGATATGCTCCATGATAGAAACCAACAAAGATTTTCCGAAACGGCGAGGACGTGAGAAAAAATTTGGTTTACTTCCTGTAATCACACCGTAGATTTGTTGTGTTTTATCTACGTATAAGCGATTATTTTCAATAATGGATTGGAAATCGGATTCTCCTATGGGTAATTTCTGCATCATGTTTCGAAGATAGTAATTTTTTGATTTTGATTGTTAATTTCGTTTTCATTTTACTTACTTTGTAGTCATGGAGCAAATCGAGTTTAACAAAGAATTTGAACAGGCTTTTGACCTGATGGAAAAGACAGACGAACACGTTTTTTTGACGGGGCGTGCAGGAACGGGTAAATCTACCTTGCTACAACATTTTCGGAATGCGACCAAAAAAAAGGTCGTTGTTTTAGCACCTACAGGTGTGGCTGCCATCAATGTGAAAGGGCAAACGATTCACTCCTTCTTTGGATTCCCTCCACATCCCATCAGTTCCGACCACATCCGCAAGCGTAAAGACCGCAAGTTGTTTGAAAATTTGGATGTCATAATCATTGACGAAATTTCGATGGTGCGAGCGGATATGTTGGATGCCATCAACTATTTTATGCGTATCAACGGCAAATATCGAAGCCGACCTTTTGGTGGGGCGCAGATGATTTTTATTGGTGACTTGTTTCAGTTGCCGCCTGTAGTGTCTAATGATGTCGAAAAACGCTTGTTTGAGTTCATGTATGAAACACCATTTTTTTACAGCTCCCAAGTCCTCTACAATGTGGATGTAAAATACATCGAATTGAAGAAAGTATATCGACAAAAAGATGGTCATTTTTTGAGTTTGCTTGACCAAGTTCGCACCAAAAATCTTGACTATTTCACCCTCCGCAATCTCAATGAACGCTACAAGCCTTACTTTGTACCCCCCAAAATAGAAAAGTTCATTACTTTGACGGCTACGAATGCGATTGCACATAGAATCAACGAGGCCGAACTGAATAAATTGAAGACCAAGAACTTTTTATACCAAGGTTCGGTAGAAGGAAAATTTGAAGATAGGCGATTGCCGAATGACATGCTTTTGAACTTCAAAGAAGGGGCGCAGGTGATGTTTGTCCGCAATGACCCTTATCAACGATGGGTGAATGGCACGATTGGCACGATTCAATATTTGGATCAAGATACGATTAGTGTGAAGGTCGAAACGGAGAAAGGTGAGGTCATATATACGGTTGGCAAAGAGAAGTGGGAATTATTGAAGTATGCCTACAATGAAGAAAAAAAGAACATTGACACAGAAACATTGGGCAGTTTTGAACAATATCCATTGAAATTGGCATGGGCGATTACCATTCACAAAAGTCAGGGTAAGACTTTTGATAAAGTATTGATTGACATGGGGAGGAGAGGAGCTTTTGCTCCTGGACAGGTATATGTGGCTTTGAGTCGGTGTACGACTTTGGAGGGAATCGTATTGAAGAAACCCATCAAACATACCGATATTATGGTGGATCAGCGAGTGCTGGCTTTTGCAGCAGAAGCGGGGATTTATCGGTAGAATGGGGATTAATTTTTCTACAAATTTATCTCCACCTCTCGTTTGTAATCCACTGGAATAGGAAAATCGATTTCCATAACTCGCACCGTGACAGTGCCTTCGTA
>JBMYXW010000354.1:0-4411 GCA_049608825.1 Chitinophagales bacterium | reverse complement strand
GATTCGACAAGTAGCCAAAGATATTGTGGGCGAAGCTGATTTTTTGGAGGTCTATATCAATGCGCCTATTGAAGTATGTGAACAGCGAGATGTCAAAGGTTTGTACAAAAAGGCACGAGCAGGTTTGATTAAAAATTTCACAGGTATTGATGCTCCTTTTGAAGCTCCCGAAAATGGATTAGAAATTAGAACCGACCAAACAACAATTGAAGAAGCGGTTCAGCAAGTTTACAATTATATCCAAGATAAAATTTTAATTAATGGTTGAATTGTTATATTGTTTTATGGTTGAATTGTTATATGGCTATATTGTTTTATGGTTTTGTGCCTATAAAAACAATGCAGCAATTCAACAGTTCAACAATTCAACAGTTCAGTAATTCAACAATACAGCAATAAAAAATGATTTCCTATAATTTAAGTCACCTCAAAGAATTAGAGGCAGAAGGTATTTATATCATTCGAGAAGTAGCGGCACAGTTTGAGAATCCGGTATTGATGTTTTCGGGCGGTAAAGACTCGATTACCATGCTACATTTAGCCCGCAAAGCCTTTTATCCTGCAAAAATGCCCTTCCCCTTATTACATGTCGATACAGGACACAATTTTCCTGAAACCATCGCATTCCGAGACAATTTGATGGAAAAATTGGGGCTTCGATTGATAGTTGGACACGTTCAAGATTCCATCAATCAAGGTACGGCTGTAGAAGAAACAGGAGTGAATGCCAGCCGTATTCGACTGCAAACGACGACCTTGTTGGAGGCTCTTGAGAGTAATCAATTTGATGCTGCTTTGGGTGGCGCAAGGCGTGATGAAGAAAAAGCAAGAGCAAAAGAGCGTTTCTTTTCGCATCGTGATGATTTTGGTCAGTGGGACCCTAAGAACCAACGTCCTGAGTTGTGGAATATCTTTAATGGTAGAAAACGCATGGGCGAACATTTCCGTGTTTTTCCATTGAGCAACTGGACGGAGATGGATATTTGGCAATATATCCTACACGAAAAAATCGACATTCCTTCTTTGTACTTTTCTCACACTCGACCTTGTGTGGTTCGGAATGGTATTATCCTTTACAAATCAGACGTTTTGCCTGAAATTGAAGGAGAAGAAGTAAAAGATATGGATGTTCGATTCAGAACGATTGGAGACATGACGAGCACTGGTGCAAGTCTTTCGGATGCAGATACTTTGGAGAAAATTATTGACGAAGTGGCTTCAACTCGCATGACCGAAAGAGGTGGGCGTGCAGATGACAAACGTTCAGAGACTTCAATGGAGGATAGGAAGAAGCAGGGGTATTTTTAGACTTAATGGGCAATTTATGGGGTACTTATTGAAGATTTTATGTAAATACCGTATAAATACTCAGTAATCTTTAAGGCAAAATATTGATAGTATGAAAATTGAAGTAAAAAATTTGGGTCCAATCAAAGAGGGAACGATTTCTTTGGACTCAGATTTGATTCTATTGACTGGACCAAATAATTCAGGTAAATCTTACCTGGCTTATTTGGTTTATGGGATTATGGCGATTGATAATCGAAAAGTAGTGGATGGATATTATGATTGGTCACACTATATGCACTCTCTACAAAAACAATTTTCAAAAAATGATTCAATATCTATCGAAAAACTGATAAAAATTCTAAATGCAGATTTAAATACCTATAACCTCAGAATTTTCTCTTCTAAAAATATAAATCCTAACTTTTATTTAAAAAATGCAGCTAATCTAAAAGTTGAATTAAATCCAGAGAAAGGGTTTTTTCTTGAACCTAATATTAAACTCGAACAAATTATTTGGGTTCGAACTCCTTTTTCAATGATTGCAAAAAACTTATTTCATTCTTTGAAACTTCCTCCAACGTTCTTCTATCCCGCAGAGCGTACTGCAATCAATATGCTTGCGAAAGAGGTTTATCGAGAAAAATCAATAGAAAGAGACGAACTAGCGCATTTAGCATTGAAGGAAGATTGGGAAAAACTAAAAGAGCTTACTCAGAGAAAGGTAGTACCTCGCTACCCTTTAGCTATCAACGATTATATTGGATTTGTTTATGATTTAGAAAATACTTCAAAAAACGAATCCGAATTTGCTTCTTTTGCAGATGAAATTGAAGAATTGTTACTGAAGGGAAAAATTTCTTTGTCAGAATATGGAGATATTCGATTTATGCCAACAGGTACAGAAGAAGTTTTAGAAATTCATGTTTCTTCTTCTTTGGTCAAATCCCTTTCGGGTTTGATATTGTATTTGAGGCATTCAGCGAAAAAGGGAGATTTGATTATCATTGACGAACCTGAATTGAATCTGCATCCTGACAATCAAAGACTCATGGCAAGGGTTTTGGCGAGAATGGTCAATAAGGGTTTTAAATTGATGGTCAGCACGCACAGTGACTATATTATTCGTCAATTGAACAATTTAATCATGCTCCACAATTCTGAAAATGAAAAAGCCGAAGAACTAAGAAAATACTATGGATATGAGGAAGAAGATACTTTGGACTTCAATAGAGTCGTATCTTATTTTTTCAACGGCAATTCTATGCAGGAGATTGCAGCAGACGAAAAGGGCATTGACATTCCTTCAATAGATACAGTGGTGAATGATTTGAACAATGAATCACAGGATATTTATTTCAGTCTATACGAATAAGCCAAAATGAACCTAATACAGAAAATAGAGGAAATCGTTCACCGAGGTTATCAACATACAGATACGAATAATTTATCTGAAGAAGGAGCAGTAGAATGTAGCAATGTTCCTTTGAAGAAAAGAGGTAAGATATTAATTTATAAGTTTGACAAAGAAGTAGATGGAGTTACAGAATTATTGCCTTTTTTTACGGATATAGCTCGTGTAAAGTCGATGTGTGATTACATTCTTTTTTATGAAAACAACCAAAAAACCTATGTTATTCTCTGCAACTTGAAATCAAATAATCTCAGCAACTCACATATTCAAGTCCATGCAAGTCATGTTTTTGCACAATATCTTGTTGGTACTGCAAATAGACTGTTGAATATTCATGAAAATACAAACGCCACTTACCTTGCTATTCATTTTAGAACAAGAAGTCCAGTGGATAAATTTTCTCCTAAAAAACCGAAATCCTCATTCAGAGAATACAATAATGGCTTGAAGTATTTATTTCTACGTTGTGGACAACCTTTTCAGGTAGATACTTGGTGTCATTTTTAACAATCAAATACTTATTATTTAAAATATAAACAATCAAAATGGATTCCAAAGGATATTTAGATATGGACTTGCTGCGATTCAGTACAGCAGGTAGTGTAGATGATGGAAAAAGTACATTAATTGGACGACTGCTTTATGACAGTAAATCCATCTTTGAGGACCAAATGGAGGCGGTCACAAAGGCAAGTCAAAGACGAGGTGAAGAAGGCGTAAATTTGGCACTCTTGACAGATGGTTTGAAGGCGGAACGGGAACAAGGCATCACAATTGATGTAGCTTACCGCTATTTCTCGACTCCCAAACGCAAATTTATTATTGCAGATACGCCTGGGCATATTCAATATACCCGAAATATGGTGACTGGTGCTTCGACTTCTCAATTGGCATTGGTCTTGGTGGATGCTCGAAAAGGAATGATTGAGCAGAGTCGCCGCCACTTGTTTATTGCATCACTTTTGCGTATTCCGCATATTGTAGTGTGTATCAACAAAATGGACTTGGTAGAATTCAAAGAGGAACGCTACGAAGAAATTAGAGAACAGTTTGAAGACTTTACTTCCAAGCTTCAAACTTCTGATGTGAGTTATTTGCCTATGAGTGCCTTATTGGGCGACAATGTAGTGACTCGCTCCAAAAATATGGATTGGTATGAAGGCCCCACTTTGATGTATTTGTTGGAACATGTGCATATTTCGAGTGACTGGAACCGCATTGATGTCCGTTTTCCTGTACAGCACGTCATTCGCCCCAATACGGATGAATTTCACGACTATAGAGGATATGCAGGTCGTGTAGGTGGAGGTGTATTGAAGCCAGGAGACGAAATCATGGTTTTACCTTCAGGCTTTACTTCTTCCATCACCTCGATTGACACTTTTGATGGACCAGTGAAAGAAGCGTATGCGCCTATGTCGGTGACTGTTCGGATAGACGATGACATTGATATTAGCCGTGGAGATATGATTATTCGCCCCAACAATGTACCCAAAATCGGACAGGATATTGACTTGATGATTTGTTGGTTGGGACGGCAAAAGTTGGCGCAACGAGGTAAATATGCTTTGATGCACACGACTGCTGATTTGCGTTGCGTTATCAAAGAGGTTCGTTATAAACTCAATATCAATACACTTCATAGAATGGAAGAAGCAAAGGATATTGGTATGAACGATATTGCCCGCATTCAGGTTCGCACCACAAAAC
>JBMYXW010000353.1:266-4414 GCA_049608825.1 Chitinophagales bacterium | reverse complement strand
TCTCCCTTCAATACGCACCCGATACAAATACAAACCACTTTTCCAATTCGTTAAACCCAAGTCCAATACTTCCTCCTCCCTTTTCAATTCCCAATTCTCCATTAATTTCCCCTGCAAATCATACACCTGCAAAAGTCCATCCAAAGGCAAATTATAAGAAATAGTTGCCCTATCTCGAATCGGATTGGGCGAAATTTGGATTGGATAAGGGCTTTGGGAAGGGATATTAGAAATGTTGGTAACAATCGCCGTACTGTCACAGCCCAATTCCCAACAAGTATTTCCGTCAAAATCTGTCTTGATTATCCACCCATATTGCGGCTGATGAGTATAGTTGAAGCCCGAAATAATATAACCGTCATTTGTCATTTCTATATCTTTGACATAGACATCATTGTTGGGGTCAGGAGTCAAGCGTTTTGTCCATACTGTGTCGCCTCTTGAATTGAGTTTGACCAATAAGTTTTCTATAATAAAATCGTTGGTCATATAAGGCATTACTCCAATAAAACCACCCTCAGGTGTCAGCAGCGGATTGGTTTCAAAATTGTAGGTACGCTGAATATTTTCAAAATTAAAATCATGGATTCTTTCCCATATTATATTTCCCAAATCATCCAACTTAGCGAAGTAAGATTTCTCGACTCCATCTTCTTCAATTGCCCCCGACATGAAATAACCATTGGGAAACAAAGGTAACAATCGTGCGGTTCCATCTTCCCCATCTCCACCATAACTTTTTTTCCATTCAATAATGCCATTGGGCTTGGTTTTGATAATATACATATCGTAATCTGTATTATTAGAGTAAGCAAAACCAGATAGAACATATCCTCCATCTTGAGTTTGTAAGACCGTATAAGGTACATCACTCCCGCCTGCCGCTCGACTATGGGTTCTCAGCCATTCTTGATTCCCCTCGCTGTCAATCTTAAAATAGTAAAACTTTGGATATCCACCTCCCTTAGGTTGTTGAAATCCTGCAACCAAAAAACCATTGTCAGCTGTGTTAATAATAGCTCTAGGAACTTGCCAATCTTCATCTCCATAAACTCTGCGCCACAAAATTTCCCCATTTAAGGTAAATTTGACAACGGCTATATCCGAATCTTCATATGTATCATCTTTGGGTTTTGGATATGTGAGTATGAAATGATTGTAATTATTTTGGACTCTAATCATCGAAGTTCCTGTACTAATAGGACCAACAGGTTCGTCATCTATAATTTTTGTCCAAAGCAGATTGCCATTGAAGTCTAATTTTTTGATGTAAATAGCCCTATAGTTATTGTAAGAAGAAAATCCTCCTGCTACCAAATAACCATCTTGAACAGGTAAATTAGGGGCTGTTAATAAGGTAATCGTATCATTTCCAATTGCTTTATTGAAATAGGTATTTTGGGAATAAGAGGAAGAATATAGGCCTAATAACAGGAGAACATATAGATATTTCATGTTTTTATATTAAAATAGCCACTAAGAATGAGTTTTCTTAGTGGCTGTAATGAAAAAAAGGATTAATGAATAATAGAAAGTTTTTGTACACTGCTGAACTTTGAATTGCTTAGTTCAACAATATAAACGCCCTGTTCTAAGTCATTCGTAGAAAGCTCTATTGTTTCTTGACGGGAATCAGCCTTCACTTTTTTCCAAAGTTTACCTTGAAGGTTATATATGCGAATAGTTACTTCTTCAACTAACATAGAAGTATCTAAGTGAATATTCAATGCATCTTTGGCAGGGTTGGGAATCAATTTAAACTGTATTGATTCAGTTGCATTTGTTTCCTTTTTATTTCTCCCATTCGGAATTGCTACGGGATTTCGAATATACCTATCTCCAAAATAATTGGCAAGTAGGGCTTCTGCCATTGTTACTACTTTGGTATCCGAACTATTGGTATAAGCACGGACTGCTGACTCCTTACTTCCAATTGTACCATTGATAACCATATTGTATAGGTCTCGGAAAGCGAGGTTTTCAGGCGTGTTTTGTGGAATTAGATTGACTCTGTATTGGGCTTGTGTCCAATCCTCCATGCCGATATAGGCTTGCACCAACAGGCGATTGCTCCAAGTTTCTCCTTCGCTTATCAATAGGTTGAGGGCAGATTGAATTTCATCCTTTTTTAAGTGTTCTCTAATCCTTGAAGCCAATAGGACATTGTTTCTATCGTCATTGTCATCATCACCGTCACATAAGGAAACAAACTGACTACACAAAAATTGCTGTACAGCATTAGCAGGTTCATTATTAAGTGCTTCTGAACCTGGGGCATGTTCCAATTCTAAGATATTGGGAGAATCATTGACAATGTTTAAGGTATTCCCTGCATTCCATTCATTTTGAAAAGCCACTCCATTTGGATTACCAATACATTCTCCTTGTGGTGCCAAATAACAATTTTGTCCTAAGTACCAGTCTCTCACTGCATTGCTGACATAACGATTGCAACTTAGTTCAATGCCCGCATCCTCTTGTTCAAAACCAGTAGCGACTGAAAAGTTGCCAGCGAAAGTATTTTCTAGCACTTTTGTTCCAGTAGTTTCATTTCGGAAAATAGCTCCATAAGTTCCTCGATTACTTGCAGTAAGAAAAGTATTATCTTCCACGTTAATGCCTTTGCTGTTAAAAGTGAAAAGACCATAGGGGTAATCTCCCGATTGAGTTTGATTAGGTATGTTAAAAGTATTTTGGAAAATAGAAGCAAAAGGGACATTGGTGAGGGTAACTCCTTTGAAAGTAGCTAAAAAATCATTGCCATTTATACGAATGTCTGGCATAGTCGTTGAATTATATAAATCGATTCCTTTGTAAAGATTTTCAAAATTATTAAATACAGATAGTAAATACGAATCTACGCTTCGAATACCTGTGACATTCATACCTACATTACAATTAAAGTTATTGCCAAAAATATTCAACGGACTTCCTAAGCGTATTAAATATACATTTATGTATTCTCCGTCTCCTCCTCCAATAAATGGAGCAGTTGTAGTAAAATTATTTTCCCATATACTTCCTCTTAATTCTGTACCTACGCTCGTTGTATTCATCATAATGCCAATTTTGTTATTGATAAAATTAGAATTTCGAGTGCTTAGGATACCTCCTCCTGTTCCTCCTGTATTTTGAACCAAAATACCTATAGCAGCATCTTGAATAGTACTGCCATTTCTTATTATCACAGTACCATGACTGGTACTTCCATTTGTTGTGTAATCTGCAGGTTGTGCTGTGTCGGATTGCCCCTCTACTTGTATGCCCTTCCATGAGCTTGATACACAAGAGTTGCCTCTCAAAACAGCATTGTCCACTCTCAAGTAGCCACCTTCTTGTACCAAAATACCAGAATTTTCATCTATAAAATGAATAGTGGTAGATTCTATTATTAATTTTTTACCTACAGGAACTATCATCAGACCCTTGATATTACGAACTGTTGTCCATGTTTCATCCATAGTTAGCGTATAAGCAGCTTGATTCATAGGAGTTTCTATACTGGCTGTAACTTGCTCAGACAAAGCACAATCATTAATACTAATAGTCACACTATAGACTCCTCCATTTGTTACTTCAATTGTTGGGCTTACCTCGCCTGTTGACCAAAAATAACTATTTGCATCCTCTTGGGTAGCGTTTAATACGACACTAGACGCACAAAAGTTTTGTTCTTGTTCTATACTAACTTCAAAAGGGAGGTGAACAGTTTCTACAGTTTTGCAACCAGTGGAAAAATCACTTACAACTACTGCGTAAGTTCCAGTTTCTGCAAAATAATGAGGTCCTTGCCCCAAAAGCCCAAGTATTTGACCTCCATTATCAGAGTTACTGTTATAAAATTCTTTATAGTAACGTACTGTGTGGTTATTCGATATATTAGGAGATAAATTAACAGTGATTGTTGAACCACAGCCTACAACATCTTGTTCTATGTCAATAGAAGCAATGCCGCCGCTCATATCCTCATACATAAATGTATTAGAAAGTGAATTTGAATTTGCATCCAAAATAGTTAAATCATAAGGTATATTTGGTGAAGCTGCGATTACCTCCACAAAAGAAGTAATACTATTTGGATTACTTGCAGCTTGAATTTGAATCCAATCATTAGTGGGTGTAAAAGAAGAAGCACTGAAATTAGCTCC
>JBMYXW010000353.1:0-256 GCA_049608825.1 Chitinophagales bacterium | reverse complement strand
TTTTCATTGTAAGTCCAAGTTTGGTCGTAAAGAGGGTAATTATCGTTGGGGCATCCACCATAAGGAACAGCATAAGTAATTTGAGCAGAACCTATATCTGTTGCACAGTAAAAGAAATCTTGAACCGTTGGTAACATATTCAAATTTATATATCCTGACATACTTTCGCCCGTTTCAAACTCAATAATTCCTTCACTTTCCATTAGACAGGGGTATACACCTTGGTCTTGTACACAGTTCACAGAATATAAAGAGG
>JBMYXW010000352.1:0-4418 GCA_049608825.1 Chitinophagales bacterium | reverse complement strand
TTTTTTTATTTACTGCTTTACTGTTCGTTACTTCCTGCAAAAAAGGAAGCGATGATACACCCGAACCTACCGTTTTGCCCAGCTTATCCATTGTTGATGCGATGCAAGCAGAAGGTAAAAACAATACGGCTGTATTGGTGACAGTCAAGTTGGATGGCACAAACACAACAAATGTGGTGGTGAAATATGCTACCATTGAAGGGACTGCAACAAGCAATATTGACTTTAGAGGAGAAACAGACGGAACATTGACCTTCTCACCTTCCGAAACCGAAAAAACGATTTCCATTACCATTTTAGGAGATGAAAATGAAGAGGCAGATGAAACGTTTGAAGTATTGTTGTTGAACCCTTTGAACGCTACTTTGGCGAGAGACAAAGCAACAGTAACCATTCAAAATGATGATACCATTGACACAACTCCAACAGAAATTCCCACAATAGGTTATACTACTCCAATGTCTTACGCAGGTAAAACTTTGGTTTGGAACGACGAATTTGAAGGAAATAGTTTGAGTAGCGATTGGACACACGAAATCGGAACAGGCAATAGTGGTTGGGGAAACAATGAACTGCAATATTACCGAGCCGAAAATACCCGTATTCAAGATGGTTACATGATTATCGAAGCCAAAAAAGAACCTTTTGGAGGAAGAGCTTACACTTCTTCCAGATTGGTGACACAAGGTAAAAAATCCTTCAAATACGGACGCATTGACATTCGAGCAGCTTTGCCAAAAGGTCAAGGACTATGGCCTGCATTGTGGATGTTGGGCGACAACTTCAATACTACTGGCTGGCCGAGTTGTGGTGAAATCGACATCATGGAAATGGTTGGAGGAAACACCGTAAATGATGCAACTACGCATGGAACGGTTCACTGGGAAGAAAATGGTCATGCAAACTTTGGTGGAAGTAAAAGATTGAGCAGTGGAATCTTAGCAGATGAATTTCATGTATTTTCGATTAATTGGACTGCCCAAAAAATTCAATGGCTTTTGGACGATGTTGTTTTCCACGAAATCAATATTACCCCTTCTGACCTAAGTGAATTTCATGAATCTTTCTTCTTCATCTTCAATGTGGCAGTAGGCGGCAACTGGCCAGGTTCACCTGATAATACAACTATTTTTCCACAGAGAATGGCAGTGGATTATGTGCGGGTATTTCAGTAGAGGTTTCGAGGTGAAATCTTTGTAGTGAAGCGGAAAAGGTGTCATCTCGAAACCGACATCAAACCCGATAAAAAGATTACACCTCCTTCATTCTTACGGAGATGTCACCTTTTTTTTACCTTAATACCTAAGCCCTCATTTAAATTAGACTTGTAGGAAGTAAGAGGCAAGACATAAATTATTGATAATCAAAAAATAACATTGATGAAGATTTAAATGCAAACATTTATTATCAATTAGTTGAAATCTTACTTCCTGCTTCTTTCTTTCTTCGTCCAAAGTCTAATTATTTAAACTTCCATTTTTATAAAATGAAATACCTTTCCTCTCTACTATTTCTCTGTTTATTTACAAGTTCTGTATCTATTCAAGTCGACCAAATCTTCGTCTCAAAGGAGGAAGAAGGAATGAAATTGATGGTGAATGGAGAAGATTTTATGGTGAATGGGATGAATTGGGATTACATTCCAATTGGAACGAACTATTCGTTCAATTTGTGGGAACAATCGGAGGAAATGATTGAAGCCGCATTGAAGTCAGAAATGTCCTTATTGAAAGAAATGGGGGTCAATACAATTCGAGTATATACAGGAATTCCATCAAAATGGATTACATATATTTACGAAAAGTACGGCATTTACACCATGCTCAACCACCCGTTTGGAAGATATGGCGTGTCAATTGATGGTGAATGGATACCGAATACGGAGTATTCCGATTCAAAAGTAAAGGAAACATTGCTCGCAGAAGTAGAAGCATTGGCAGAAGAATACAAAAACACTTCTGGTTTGTTGATGTATTTACTTGGAAACGAAAACAACTATGGACTCTTTTGGGAAGGAGCTGAAACGGAGAACATACCCATTGCAGACAAAAAATCAAGCATTCGAGCCAAAGCACTGTACAAACTGTTCAACGAAGCAGCATTGGCAATGAAAGCAATTGATGCTTCACATCCCATCGTGATGTGCAATGGAGAAGTGCAATTCATAGACCTCATTGCAGAAGAATGTAAAGATGTAGATATTTTTGGAACAAATGTATATAGAGGAGAATCCTTTGGAGATACCTTCCAAAAAGTCAAAGACAAACTCAACAAACCCATCTTATTTACCGAGTTTGGTTCAGATGCCTTCAATGCAGTCAAAAACGAGGAAGACCCAACTTCACAAGCCTATTACATGGTCTGCAATTGGCAGGAAATTTACGAAAATGCGGCAGGTCTGGGGAAAGCAGGAAACGCCATTGGAGGTTTTACTTTCCAATTCAGTGATGGATGGTGGAAGTATGGACAAACAAAAAACTTGGAAGTTCACGACAACAATGCTTCGTGGTCCAATGGAGGTTATCAAAATGATTTTGTAAAAGGCAAAAACAATATGAACGAAGAGTGGTTTGGTATTTGTGCCAAAGAACTAGCCAACGAAGATGGACTCTACCAACTTTCCCCCCGCACCGCCTATTATGCCCTCAAAGAAGCACATCAATTGAACCCATATCTGAGCAATCTTACCCTTGACGATATTAACACCCATTTCTCAAATACATTATTAAATTATTCATTGGATTGTAAATAGAAGAGATTAAATGATAAGTATGTTAGAATTGGAGCAAAAAGTCGATAGCACCCCAGAAGTTGCAATCAATCAAATCATTATAGAAAACGAACGTTACTACAAAATCTCGAACAACGATGAGATGGAACCATTTTTTATGAGTATCGTCAGTGACTCCAATCATTGGATGTTCATTTCTAGTAATGGAGGTTTGAGTGCAGGTAGAAAAAATGCGGAAAATTCCTTGTTTCCCTACTATACCCACGACAAAATCACTGAATCTACCGAAATCACAGGTAGTAAAAGTGTATTTTGGGTAAAAAAAGGAGATAAATCCCAGCTATGGGAACCCATTTCAGATAGATTTGATGGAATGTATGATGTCACCAGAAATCTATACAAAAATGTGTATGGAAACAAAGTGATATTTGAAGAAATCAATCACGACCTTGGATTGACTTTTCGCTATCAGTGGAGTTCGAGTAATGTGTATGGCTTTGTGAGAAAAGCAACACTTATCAATCATGCAGATAGTGAGGTCAAAATCTCGGTATTAGATGGCATCCAAAACATTGTGCCTTATGGTGTTCCGAGTTATACGCAAAACAACCTTAGCAACTTGGTAGATGCCTACAAAAGAAGTGAACTGGACAAAAAAACGGGTTTGGGGATTTATGCCCTCAGCGCCATCATTGTCGATAGGGCAGAACCAAGCGAAGCCCTCAAGGCAAATATCGTTTGGTCAATGGGTTTGGAAAACCCCAAATACCTCGTTTCTTCCCTCCAATTGAAGAACTTCCGCAAGGGAAAACCAATTTATGAAGAAACGGATGTCAAGGCAGAAAAAGGAGCTTACTTTCTGCATACAGATTTGACTCTCGCCTCCAATACCCAAAAATCGTGGAGCATTGTTGCGAATGTCAACTACAATCATTCAGCAGTTGCTGAAATTAAACAAACCATACAGCAAGAAGAAAGCTTGGCTCAATTGGTCGAACAAGACATTCATTTGGGAACAGAAAAACTGATTAAACTCACTGCCGCTTCCGATGGACTGCAATTGACCGCAGACGAGCGCAGAGATTCCCGACATTTCGCCAACACCCTCTTCAATATCATGCGAGGTGGCATTTTTGACCACAATTATCAAATCGAAAAACAGGATTTTACCACTTATCTCCAAAAAGCCAACAAGAAATCCTACAATGCTCACCAAAAAGTACTGGAAAAACTGAACTGTGTTTTTTCATTGTCGACACTAAAAGAGATGGCTCAACAAAGCCAAGACCTTCAATTCAAACGCCTATGTTTGGAGTATATGCCTTTGAAATTTAGCCGAAGACATGGCGACCCAAGCCGACCATGGAACAAGTTTTCTATCAATACCCGCAGCGAAGTCGATGGCTCAAAGATTTTGGACTACGAAGGAAACTGGAGGGATATTTTCCAAAATTGGGAAGCACTCGCTCATTCCTATCCTGCCTTCATCGAAAGCATGATTCACAAGTTTTTGAATGCCACTACTTTCGATGGCTACAATCCGTATAGAGTCACCAAAGATGGATTTGATTGGGAAGCCATCGAACCCGACGACCCGTGCGCGTTCGGGATCTGAGTGCGATCAGCGCTGGCCGGTATCGGTGGCAGCAGCTGACACGCGCAGGTTCTCGTAGAGCCAGGTGAACGA
>JBMYXW010000351.1:0-4422 GCA_049608825.1 Chitinophagales bacterium | reverse complement strand
TGTACTTTGAACAAGCATATTTTATTAATTTTGTGTGAATATAATGTGTGTACCCTTTAGCCTTCAATTCTTGTGCCACAAAGCCATTATTATTGACATAAAAAAGTCATATTTTTAATATTAGGATAACCTTTATAAGAAGTTTTCGTATTCAAGTTTTAAAAAAAAGATGAGAGACATTTTTAAATGTCACAAAATTATCAGTTTAATGTCATTTAAAAGTATTGTGGTATGAAAATTGTATAATCAAGCATTAACCACCTAAACCTATACTATATCCATAAATTCCCCAAAATCTCTACTCATAAACTGATTAAAATGTTTTCGTGTGAATCAATCTATTCAAAACCTCGCCATAGGTACTACATTATACAACAATAAATATCGCATTGAAAGTGTCTTGGAAGAAGGCGGTCTTGGCATCACTTACAAAGCCACTTCTACCCAACTAGGTATTTATGTTGCAGTAAAAGAACTATACTTATCAGGGAAGTGTAGCCGAAATGAAGAACAGGAAGTAACCGTAGGAAGCCCATTTGCCGCCAAAAGATTTGAAGACTACAAAAAGAAATTTGTAGCCGAAGGGCGTGCTTTAGCACAATTTAAGCACCCCAATTTGATTCAAGTAAGAGATATTGTTGAAGAAAACAATACGGTCTATCTCATCATGGATTATGTAGAAGACCAAACCCTCCAAGACTATGTCCAAGAGCGAGAAAGTCTTTCAGAAGAAGAAGCACTAACCTATATTCGGCAGATCGCAAGTGCACTCAAAGAAGTACACGAAAAAGGACTGTTACACAAAGACGTTCGTCCCTCCAATATACAAATCACCAAAGACGGAAAACCTGTCTTGGTCGGAATGGGCATGACCGCACAGTTTGTGCAACAACCAGAAGAAACAGGCGCAGGCGTAAAAGCTCCAAACTATGCGCCAATGGAGCAGTACATCGCTCAATATACCAAAAAAGACGATTCAGGAACGTACTCTGATGTATATGGAATCGCTGCAACGCTTTATTTTTGTTTGATTGGTGAGCATCCTAGTAGTGCGATTAATCGTCAGCACGAAGACTTGACTCCTCCCAAACACATTGATGATACCATTTCTGACGCAGTCAATCAAGCTGTATTGAAGGGAATGGAAGAAAAATCGGAAAATCGCTATCAGACAATAGATGAATTCCTCAATGCCATCACCAACAAAAACAATGTCCACAACCAATCAGCACTTCCAGTTGGCACTCGTTTGTCAGAAGGCAAATATCGAATAGACAAGGTAATGGGGCATGGTGGATTTGGAATTACCTATCAGGTGACACTTCTAAGCCTTAACTCTCGTTTTGTCATCAAAGAATTGTTTTTACCAGGATATTGTGCAAGAGATGAACAAAACAATGTTGTGTTGCTCTCCTTGTCTCAGTTTGATTTTGATGATTTCAAAAAGAATTTCGCCGATGAAGGACGAAAACTTGCTCAAGTCAATCATCCCAGCATTGTAAAAGTGCAAGATGTCATTGAAGAAAACAACACCGTTTATTTAGTAACCGATCATGTAGACGGGCAAACACTTCAAGAAAGAATCGACAAAAAAGGACCTATTTCGGAAAAAAAAGGTTTGGTATATATCCGTCAAATAGGAGAAGGCTTGGAAGCTTTGCACAACGAAGGCATCTTACACAAAGATATTCGACCTGCCAACATACTTATCACCCGATCCAAACAGGCGGTATTGGTAGGCTTAGGAATCAACAAAGAAAAATTCCCGAACAACAACAACTCCCAAGCACTGGGTTTTGCTCCATTGGAGCAGTATTCTACCGAAATGAATTTGGGGAACTACTCAGATGTCTATTCTTTGGCAGCCACATTGTATTATGTCTTAATTGGCGCACGTCCTGTAAGTGCCTTTGACCGTTACTTCAAAAATGTATCCTTACTAAAAAATCTCAATGCTGAAATCAGTGACAAAACAAGCACTGCTGTCAACAAGGGGATTGAAATGAAAGCAGCTGAAAGGTATCCCGAAATAGTAGATTTTTTGGCAGACTTGGAGGAAGTCAATCCTGCAATACTCTATCGAAAGCGTCGCCTTCAATGGGCAGCAGCGGCTTCATTCGTCTTATTACTAACCACGGTTTTGTATTTTGTTAATCGAGAAGAACCTCTTCCAAAAATCAGCCTTGACGAATATGGTAAATATATGGAAGTGGCAGAAGGCTTGGTCGACAATGGACATTATCACAAAGCAGTCCGTTATTACGATGGGATTTTGAAGGTGAAAGAAAACGATAAAGAAGTATTAAGAGCCAAATCTTATGCAAAACATGGGGAAAGCTTCAATGATAAGTGGTGGAAAGGATTGGACAAAGAATGGCAAGACATATTTGAGAAGAAGATAGGTTTTCAAGGAAAACCCAATGCTCAAGATTTGAAAGCCATTTTTGAAATGCAGGAATTATACTGTTACGATACCAATATCAAAACTCTTGACCCCTTGAACAATATGATTAATTTGAAGCGGTTGGGATGTTACAATACGCCTATCAAAAATCTGAAAGGCTTAAAACAACTCAAAGAATTGGAGGTTTTGGATTGTTCTAATACTCTCATCAACAATTTAGACCCTATCGTTAACCTCCGCAAACTCAAAACAATAGATTTTTCCAATACCCAAATAAAAGACCTCGAACCACTCGAAGGTTTGAGCCAACTTGAAGAAATTTATGCCATTAGTACAGCAGTAGAAGACATTGAATATTTGTCGAAGCTGCAAAATTTGACAAAACTCCACATCCCTAAAACACCGATTAGCAGCCTCAAACCTGTCAAAAAACTTACCAATCTACAAGAATTGTATTGCTACAATACCCAAATAAGTGATTTGAGTCCACTTTCTAATTTGAATCAACTGCATACCCTTCACTTCTACAAAACCTCAGTGAAAGAATTGCAGCCAATTGCTAACTTGATAAATTTAAAGGAACTGCATTGTTACAATACACCCATCAATAGTTTGGAGGATTTGAAAGGGCTTCAAAACTTACGGGTTTTGTATGTTCAAAACACACAGATTAACAATATAAATGCCATTGGAGCTTTGACCAATTTGGTTTACTTCAAAGGCTACAATACACTGATAAGCAACTTGAAGCCATTAGAAAATTTGCGAAAGCTAAAGGAGTTGAACTGCTCTAAAACGCAAATAAGTGACTTGACTCCACTAAAGTCTTTGACAAGTTTGGAGCGATTAGACGTTTCAAAATCACAGGTAAACAGCCTCAAAGGACTTGAAAAATTGACGAACCTAACCAACCTTCAATGCAATAATTCCCGCATCAATAGCTTGGAAGCTATTCGGAATTTGACCAACCTACAAGAACTCAATTGCTCCAATACCGCAATTACTACTATTGAAGCAATCAAAAAACTGGGAAATCTCCAAAAATTGGCAGCCGCCAATACTCAGATTACCAGTTTTGAACCCATCGGAAACCTCCGAAATTTGCAGACATTAAGGTGTGAAGGAACAGCAGTTACAAACTTTGCTCCCATCAAAGAACACCCCAATTTGAAGAATGCGGATTGTGTCCAAAAAAAAGCAATTACTGACAATTTTGAGTAGGATTGTTGGGGTCACGGGCAAAACCTAAATTCCCAGTAATATCTCCACAAGCAATCAAATCAATCGTAGGGCCTGTCAAAGACACATCTATTATTTCTTTTCTAAACCGAGAGGTAAACAAACCTACACCATTTTCAACATTGGTATAAGTAGGTTGTGCTTGACTTGAAGTAATACCAAACTGAGCAAGAGCGACTTGATTGAAGGTCAAAAAATCTTCTGAACCTGCCCAAATTATAAAATCCAAACTTTTGACTTCTCGTTTGACAACATTTACATCCACTTCAATGTTGTTTGCCAGAAAGTTTAGAAAACGCTCAGAGGTCAATTCTGTTTGTAGAGACCCAACTCCATTCATAAGCACATCTGCCTGTCCATTGGTGAGGGCATCCCATTTGATTCGTTTTTGTTCTGTCACATCTTGTCCATCTATCTTTCGAGTTTCGGTGTAATTAAAATACATATCCACATCATAAACAGCTGCGTTTTCGGCAGGTAGCCAAGTCATACGAAAATCGCTCAAAAATCCGACAGGAATCTGTGAATCTGGACGTGAAACCGTAAAATCTTTAACCATTCTACATTCACTACTCACAACATTTCCAGCAGGCGTATTGACAATCAAGCGATAAATATGGTCTTGGCGTATATCGGCATTTGTCTTGTACAAAAAATAAGGATTTGTGGCAAACACGCCTTCTTCTTTTTGGAGACCTTCTTCCGAGCCACTCACTTTTTCGAGTGTAATAGTTCTTCTCAAGCTACCAATTTGGTCTTCATTGACTATTCGGTATTCC
>JBMYXW010000350.1:0-4431 GCA_049608825.1 Chitinophagales bacterium | reverse complement strand
TGAAATTGGAGAAGGAACAATCATTGAACCCCATGTGACTATTTACAGAGGCACAAAGATTGGAAAGCATTGTCGCATTTTTCCAGGAGCAGTCATTGCAGCAATTCCTCAAGACCTAAAATACAAGGGCGAAGAAACATTTGTTGAAATTGGAGACTATACGACCATTAGAGAGTATGTTACCATTAACAAAGGCACTACTTATGCAGGCAAAACAGTGATAGGTAATCACTGTTTGTTGATGGCTTATGTACACGTAGCACATGATTGTATTTTGGGAAATCGTGTCATTTTGGCAAACGATGTGAACATCGCAGGTCATGTAGAAATCGAGGATTGGGCGATTTTGGAAGGCACAGTAGCCGTTCAACAATTTATTCGTATCGGTCGCCATAGTTTCATTGCAGGAGGTTCTTTGGTTCGCAAAAATGTTCCCCCTTATGTAAAAGCTGCTCGTGAACCGCTTTCGTATGCAGGCATCAATTCTGTTGGTTTGACCCGACGAGGCTTCAATGAAAAAACCGTCAAAACGATTCAAGATATTTATAGAGAGATTTTTATACGCCGACAAAACATGGCCAATGCGATTGAAATCATCAAAACAGAATACACTGATTCTGACGAAAAAGCACACATTCTTGAGTTTATCCAAAACTCGCCAAAAGGAATCATGAAAAGCTTTAATTCACTCATCAATCCTTCTACTCCTCCAAAAAACGGCAATGAATATCCGAATGGTTCGGCAAATGGCAAGGTAATCGAAAAAATATCATAGTACAGCTTGTACTAAATAAGTGATTAATCCGAGAATGTAAATTCTCTCTTCTCGTCTTTTAATAAACTAATTTTCAAGGTTTTAAAATGTCAAGGAGAAAGTGGAATTTATATTCCACGCTTGCTATCACTAAAGATTTCTATGAACCTATAAGAGGAGGTTTCTAAAGAAAAACTACAAAAATCTAAATTAGGAGGTTATTTTATTGGCATCCCTAATGATTTGTATAGAGGAGGCTCTCGAATAGGAGGAATGTATAATTACGATAGGTGAGATTTGAGTATCATTCACCACTCAATTACCGCTTTCTTCTGATGTAGATTTTCGCCCACTATCCACTACACTCCAATTGATTTCGGGGCGAAGAGCTTTGGTTTTGGAATCTTGTGCTATTCCCACAAAGCCTGCCAAAAATTCCATTTCACTCACATCTCCCAAATTGCTCAAAATAAAATCGGCTTTGGAAAGCCCTTTTGGAAAATCAGACAATTCCAATACGGGTTGTCCAGATTTATATCCTTTCTGTTTCGAGATTTGACGGCTGTATTTTTCTAAATTCTTACCAATCAAGGGATTCTTACTATCATCTGCCAAATAAGGATAAAATTTGAGCATCCAACCCGTGATAGTGCCTTCTGGGCTTCCACACATTCCACGCTCAAAATGTCGGTAATCGTAAATTTTACCCCAAAATTCTTTGTCCACTTCTCCCCTTGCAGCTTGAGTAAACTCGTGCAATATGGGCTTCAAATCATCCACCCACCACTTCAAATCGTATTGAGAAAAAGCTTCAAAATCACGCTCTAATTTTTCCCAATCCTCTACTGTTCCTTCAAGCGTAATCGAAGGAATCCCACAGGTAATTCCCATGCTGTAAGAAAAATAACTGCTCATCGCATCCATCAGCGTCACTTCAAAAGCAGTCGCTTCAATCGAACTTGTAGTCGAAAACCGATTGCTGATCAAACCGTGCATTTTTTCGCCTACATGAGCTTGGATAGAATCGCTAAACTCTCCTAAGATATTTTCCCAATAACCCACACTGTTTGCCATGTAATAATTGCGTTCTATGTGGATTTTATGCTTGCCTTCGTGTGCCACCAATTGCCCTCTGAGTTGCTCACTGTTTTGGTCAATATGCGTAGCCACGCCTTGACAAATCAGCATCCAAACCATATCGGGCGAAAAAACCAAAGGGCGGTGTTGGGCATAAGCTATTTTTATGGCTTCTGCAAAAGGGTGATTGTAGGTTTTTACCAATTTTTTTCCTTTTTGAGGATAAGCCAATAAGCTTCGTTTGACTCCTTTTGAGTCTTTGTTTTCCTCCCAAGGAGAAATCCTTTCCTTGCTACTCACTATCAAATTGTCCATCACCTCGCTGTAATTTCTTTCAGGCAATAAGTTCTCTGCTATTTCGACCTCACATACATCGAAGGTTCTGCCTGGTTGGGCAAACAAAGAAGATGAAAAAAAGAAGGTGAATAAAATAGTGAGGGCAGTTGTGGGGAAGATATTCATGTTTTTTAGAATTGATTTACTTAAATCTTGTATGGTTCTTTGACAATCTTTGTGGAGGCTATAAAGACTACGGTAGTTTTGGTTTATAAGGAATTGATTTTCTGCACAATTCTTATAGATTCTTTTTACATAATAAACTACCGTAGTCTCATTTCACAGATTTTGTCAGAGAATCTCTTGTATTTACTTAGATAGAGTTTACTACGCTTTGTTTAAAACTATTCTTGATAAGTAAGTTGGCAATATCAGTGACTCCATTCAGAGTCAAATATTTGTAGAAATGAATAACCTCATTTACACCTCCAATACCAAATCCACTTCTCCCATCACACTCGCTGTCTCCGCCAATGCCACAATCATCTGCTGATAATGCAGAATGTCTTCAAAATCCAACACCCTTCCCACTCGGTCTTTTAGCCATTTTTGGGCAGGTTGATAACCGCCAATGTAAAACTCCCAAGCCACCAAAGGAACACTGTCAAAATACTGTTCGTCATTCACCCAAATCCTTCCATGCGTGTCCGATGTCGCTTCAAAACCAATACTGCGTTTGGTCATTTTTCGAGTGATGCGGTTGTCGCCATCTTTGGGATAACTCGTGATATAGTCTTCAATGTGAGGATGTTCCAACAAGTGCCATTGCCGCAATTGGTCACCCAAAGCCACCAATTTCCAAAATACATTGGCATCCGTGGGATAAGGAACTCTCGGAAAATCTATCTTCAAAAATTCCTTGTAGGTTTCTCGGTAATTGGGCGAATGCAAGACTGCATAGATATAGTCCAACAAATCTATGGGCGCAAAAGTCGTTTTGAAGTCGTCCCGCAATTCCGAACTATTCGCCATACAGACATTGCCCTCCGCTTCTTTTTCAGGCACAAAAGTCAGGTCTAATTTTTTGGCGATTTCGGTGAGGATTTTGGGGTTGAGGTTCTTTGGGATTTATTGAAAAGGTCTTTGGAGTCGGAATTGTAGAGGTAGAGGGGAGCAGTATAACCTTTTGAATAAGCTGTACCTAAAATATGACTTTCCACAATTTTATTAACAATAAAAATATTTGAATAATCCTTATACACACATTGTCTTTCAAAAATCAAAGCAGGACTCTCACAAGAAATTAAGTGCTGCATAATGTTATGCCTTGGATAAGACATAAAACCTTTTGATTTACCAGTGTACATTGTTTTTCTGATGTCAAATGGTCTGTAAAAACACTCTTTAATTGTAGGGTTATTATTTTTCAAATCTTGTTTTGCGGTTTCTAACTTCCAATCTCTTCCGTCCTTTCTCATTTTATACTTACTCCTAATCTCCTCATTTTCCAAATTTACAAAGTCAGTATAAATTTTTTCTAATGATTCTCTATTGAAATGAATAGTTAGTTTATCTCTTTCAGTAGTAAAACCAGATGCTACTTGAATAAATAATTTTTTCAAAGAAAAGAAGGAATTGTACTTTTCAACAGAATCGTAATTCCTAGGGATAAAGAATAACTCAGGTTTTCTATACTCCACCTTAGTCCAATTAATAGTTTTTAGCGTATTATTATACAGATAATCATATTTAACATTTCTTTTTCCAAATAAGTCAGAATGATAAACCTCCCCTAATTCATTCTTTGGACTGCCTTCTTTTTTCAATAAAAGATTAATACTCACACCTTGTTGAATGTCAAAAACATTTTGGTCAATAGAACCATCAGGAGCAGTTTCTTTTCTTTTCGCACTTCCATGCAAGTCAAGAATGTATATTTTATCAAATGATTCTAACAAATGCTTCCTCATTTGACGATGTGTAGTTCCATTTATAAATGAATTATTCGAAATATATGCAATTATTCCACTACCATTTTTATTAACAAAGTGTTCAGCAAAACGAATAAATTTAATATAATCATCAGAAAGAGATTGAATATTTTTTTCATTCAAATCCTTCTTATAATCTTTCATCAACTCTTCAATCCAATCTCCTTTATTCGAGCTACTCACCGCATAAGGCGGATTCCCCAAAACCACCATCACAGGCGCATCCCGTTTAATGCCATTCGCTTGATTCGCCTCGTCACTCAACCAACTCGCAAACAGCGTACCCGTATCGGGATGTGCCTCCTCCAAAGAATTGGTCAGAAAAATCCGAAA
>JBMYXW010000349.1:0-4436 GCA_049608825.1 Chitinophagales bacterium | reverse complement strand
GATTCGTTATGTACTGCAAAAAGTTCAAACTTTCCCCCGTTCTCCTGTCATTTTTTGTGATGAAGTACAGGATTTCACCCGCATCGAGTTGGACCTGATATGGCAATTATCGAGCTTCACCAAATATGATTTGACAGGTCAAACGAATATCCCTTTCGCCTTTGCGGGAGACCCCAACCAAACGGTTCACCCCACTGGTTTTCAGTGGAACAATCTAATAGAACTCTTCACTGAGCGATTTAAAAAACTAAACCTAAACGACTTAGGTTTGAAGAGTAAACAGCTCTTTCACAATTATCGCTCAAAGTCTGCTATCATCAAATTCTCCAATCTAATCCAAAAATTTCGATTTGCTTTTTTGGATATTGCAGAACTACGCCCTCAAGTTTCATGGCAAAAAAAAGAAGGTATTTCACCCTCTCTATTTATTCTTCAAGAAGATCTGGAGATAGATGATTTAGAAAATATTTTGCAGCAAGCCATGGTTTTGATTCCAACCAGTAGGAATGAAGAAGAGTATATTCGCAAGAATAAATTTCTAAAAGAAATCATTCTTCCTCCAGAGAAGAAAAAGAAAAAAGGCAAACGGGCTAAGAAAAAAAGACAAGTCCTGCAAAGGACATCACTAAATAACTCTACTGAAATAACTGAAAATCAGCCTAAAAAACCTTCCTTAGCCTGCAAAATCATGAGCGTAGCTTCTGCAAAAGGTTTGGAATTTGACAAGGTTGTACTCTACAATTTTGGCGATCACATTCCCGATTCGTTTCAGAAAAGTATTGGAGGCGAACCACTGAACGACAATGAAAAAATCGAATTGATTCATTTTTTCAGCAAATTGTATGTAGCGGTATCCAGAGCAAGCGATTATCTATTTATCATTGATACTCAAAAAGGCTTTGCAAATTTTTGGACTTACTTTATGGAGCAGAATCTAATTTCGTTTGAACAAAACGAGTATTGGAAGGAGAGTGATATTGTACCCTTATCTAAAGGCGAAAAAGCAGATTTGGACAACATCACAGAGGACAATCCACAAAAAATAGCAGAAACACTTCAAGAATCGGGTAAAACCAAAAAAAATTACGAATTGCTGCTTAGGGCGCAACAATACTACCAATCCATTCACCAAAAAGACCAAGCTTTGGATTGTGCAGCTTGGGCGCATTGGTACAGAGAAGATTGGGCAAAAGCAGGTAAATTGTTCACTCAACTCCAAAACCTTCCGAAAGCTGCTGAATCTTTTTGGAAAGCAAAAAAATGGCAATCAATCAAAAATTTGCCCCCTCCAATTGAAGAAAAATGCCCCTACCTTCCTTATGCAAAGTATATGCTTAAAGAAGGCGATTTTCTTCAAATTTTGAAAAAAATATGTTCCAACAAACAGCTTTCTCCAAATAGCGAAACATGGAAAGTCATTGTAAAACAGCTCCAAAAAGACTTCAAAAAAACCATAATTTGTAAAGACAATAAAACCTTTAAGGATTATGCTTTTTTTGCCGAAAAAATAGGAGAACGAGGCTTCAAAGATTTCTTCGACATTGCAGGTGATTTTTACTTTAGGGACAAGCAGTACAGCCTCGCCATTGAATCTTGGGATGAAAATCACAATTTGTATGAAGAAGAATCTTTTACAATCACACGTCCTCACTATCGCCCGTCCGATTACTTCAATGCCCAATTGGAAATCACAGACGACGACAATACAGACCGAAAAGTTTTTTGGCTACACCAATTGAAGGAATACGAAGAACTTGTAGAACTCTATGAAAAGGCAGAAGAAGAAGAACCTTCAAAAAAATTAAACGATTCAACTTATAGTTTCATTTTCAATGCCTTCGTCCATCTGAAAAAATTTGACAAGGCATTGGCTTATCCACATATATCCATACAAAAGAAGGCTCAGAAATTCTTAGAAAAAAATAGACTCAGAAAATTGGGGCTTCAATCTAAAGAAAGTGAGCGAAGAGAACAGCTTTTTAATTTACTTTTGGAGAGTGGTTTTGAAGGAGGGGAAGTACTCATTACACACATCGAAGACTTCAAAGCGTGTTTTGAAAAAAAATCTGTTGGGAAAAAGATTTCTAAAAACAAACATTGGAAAGGTATATTTGAAGCCTATAAAAATCTTAAAAAAGGAAGTGTTTTTGCAACTCGATTAGGAGATTTTGCATACTACTTGAAAGATCAAAATTGGGTCAAAAACTGCAAAAACACAGTTCTAAAAGACCAGTTTGAATACATTCTTCCATTTTTTACCGATACTCAATACAACATTAAAAATAGAGAGGAAAAAATAGAGCTTTTATTCAAAACTCTCGTCAATCACACCATAGGCATCAACTTGATTCACCGTCATATAGAATCTTTTGATAGTATCTTTACAAACGAAAAAATGCTTGGAGAAGTATTGGACAAAAGTAATTGGAGCGAATTATTGAAGGAATTTGAAGGAAACTTCCGAGAAGGCTTTTCCTCTCGCTATCCCGAAACTTTCATTGACCTTGTATGCCAACAATTGAGCAAAAACAAAACAGCTCAATTAACTCATACGCTTGAGTTAATGAATGAATTGACTGAAGCTGATAAGTTGATACAATATGTGAAACTCATCAATTCTGTACCGAAACCGCCCACAAGTGTTTCAACAGAAAACCTGTCAGAAACCTTGAAAGATCATCTTTGTAAGATTGTTACATAAAAATCTAAAACTTTCAAGATGAACGTCTTCTTCCATACCACCACTGCAATAGGAATTGCCATAGCCTTAACCGACACCCAACACTTTCACTCCAATACTCCCATAAAAAATACATTTCCAATCGCTTTTTGTGCCTTTGTAGTAGGCATCATCGGTCATGGCGCATTGGACTATATTCCTCATTGCTACCCAATACCTTCAAAAGCGGATGTGGTTTTTGGCTTATTCATTATTCTAATCTGCCTTTGGAGAAGTCACAATACCTACCGATTCATTCTATTCGCTTCTTTCGTTGGCAGTATTTTTCCCGACTTAATCGACCTCTCTCCTTCCATTCTCCACAAATACATAGGAACACCCATCCCAACAACAGCCAAACTATTTCCGTGGCATTGGCACGAATATTCAGGCTCTATTTACACCCAAAATTGTGACGTTTCGACATTTAATCATATATTAGTGCTGATAACCGTGACAATCATCTGTTGGTTTAGGCGGAGAGATTTGAAGGTGATTTTCAACAAAAAATAATTCATACCTAAGAAGCTGACCAGAATAATTTAACATTCAAAATTGGTCAACAGATTGATTCTTAGTTCATTCAAAATTGTTCAAGTACTTATGACTTCCAAACAATACTTCAAAAACTTACAAATCATCTTCTTTGCACTATTATTTGGGCAAATATGGTTTGCAGTATGCGCTTACTTCATCAATTTCTATGCAGATGGTTTTGATAATTCTGATGCCAGTTTTACACAGATACTTCAAATTATCGCAGTAGTATTGGCAGTGTCGAGCTTACTCATCAGCACACAAGTTTCCAAAGCCTTTATCAACAAAGCCAAAGGTGAGAAGACCCTCAAAAAGAAACTGGAAAGCTATCGCAGTGCATCCATCATAAAATATGCTTTGTTAGAAGGACCATCTCTGATATCGTCCACCTTCTTGCTACTCACAGGAGACCTCTTTTTCTTCATTATTTCACTGCTCATCATCGCCATCTTTTTCATACACAAACCCTCCAAAGAAAAAACCATTGCAGACTTGGGTTTGCATTATACGGAGCAGGATTTGTTGAAAGATGAAAATGCGATTGTAGCGTAAAATTCTTTTCCAACCTTTCTTTTATTCAAGTTTTGAATTTGTATTTGAACCTTGAATTTGAAGTTCCTTCCCTCGCTCAATCATCTGCCTTTCCACCCGCTTTGCCTTCAATTCTCGGCTCAACAATTCCACCCCCGCTTCAATATCCAAAATCCCACAGGTGAAAATATCCACTGCCGCATACCCATATTCAGGCCAAGTATGAATCGTCAGGTGACTTTCCATGATGATGACCACACCTGAAACACCGAGAGGTGAAAAATGGTGAAATCGACTCTCCACAATCGTTGCCCCCATCACCAATGCCCCAGCTTCCAAAGTGCGCTGCATTTCCGCAGGCTCACTCAACAAGTCGGCAGGGCAATCGTAGAGTTCCAAAATAATATGTTTTCCAATAGCTTTCAAATCAAGAACAGTCAAATTTGTTTTTAGTATATATTGAAGGTTAGGTGATTTTTCATTTTTACTTCAAACGCTTACCAGTGAGTTTTTGAATTTGCATTTGTACTTTGAATTTGAATTTTCAATGGTCTTTCTTCTGCCATTTCCGCCAATCGTCCAAAAAATAGTGCATCAATACCGCATTATCCATTTTATTCACTGCCAAATCATTCGGATTCGCAATATC
>JBMYXW010000348.1:0-4443 GCA_049608825.1 Chitinophagales bacterium | reverse complement strand
TACATCTTAACAAACCAACCGATTTGCAAGGTATGAGATAGTTTTGTTTTTTTTCTATGTGTTTTAAATCTTTTGGGAAGGAAATTCTTTGAAATAAGCAAAATTACTTGTATTCTGCAAAATCAGCAATTTAATTATTTATAACAGTCTAATCCACTTATTTCAACAAGCCCCCGTTATGAACAAAATTTTTACACTGTGTTTTTACACCTTTATCTTATTTTATTTCAATGCCAATAGTGTTTTGGCATTTGTTTCTCCTGTGATGCCCTCAACTTTGGGAGAATGCTTTTTGGAGGGAATGCCAACCGAAATCGCATGGGAGTCCTATGAGATTTGTGAGGAGGAAGAGGCATTTTTGATGCCTATGCCTGTCAATTGTAATCCTGACCCAGATGGAACAATTTGGGTTACGACCACAGCCGACAATGGTGATGATATTAATCCTGTTGCAGGTTCTTTGCGTGAAGCCATTTTATGTGCAAATAGTGATACAGAAGCGAATACCATTAAATTCAACCTCACAGGAACTGCACCTTTTCTTTTTCAACCTTCTATTACCTATCCTCCTTTGACAGATAGTTTAACCGTAATTGACGGAACGACTCAAGCAAACTGGGGAGCAGGGGATATAGAATTGATGGGTGGAGGAAGTATAGATACTGGAATTGCCATTCAAGGCGATAATTGTGAAATATATGGATTGTATATACATGGTTTTAATGATTATGGCATATCTGTAAATAGTTGTACTGGATGTAAGATTGGAGCAGAAAATAAAGGGAATGTTATTTCTGGAAATGGGAATAATGGTAGTAACGATGCAGGTATTTATATTCACAGTAGTAGTGATAGTATTACTATTGAAGGTAATAAAATAGGTACTACTTTAGATGGAAGTGGAGCAATGATGAATAACCGTCATGGTATTTACATTGTTGGTTCTACGAATACTACTATTAGGGATAATTTGATTTCTGGGAATGGCAATCAAGGAATCTTGCTAAATTCTGGTGCAAACAATACCACCATTGAAAACAATACCATTGGGCTAAACAAAGATGGAAATGCCTTTTTAGGACATCAAGATGATGGGATTTATGTTCATACTTCATCGGGTACAGAAATCAAGAGTAATTTGATTTCGGGGAATGGCAATCAAGGAATCTACCTAACTTCTGGTGCAAACAATACGACTATTGAAAATAATAAAATTGGTACAGATAGTACAGGTGTGTCTGCAGTGCCTAATCTTGATCATGGCATTTATATTCAGACTTCAACAGAGGCTTTAATCAAGGATAATTTGATTTCGGGGAATGGTGATGATGGAATCTTTCTAAATTCTGGAGCAAATAATGCCTTGATTGAAAACAATAAGATTGGACCTAATATAACAGGTAATGAATTTCTTACAATTTCTATTCAAAATAATGGAATTACAATACATAACTCAATAGTTACAAAAATCAAGGATAATTTAATCTCTGGAAATACAACTGATGGGATTTGGCTAAATAACAGCGCTGACAGTACAATCATTGAAGGAAATAAAATTGGAACGAATGCTTCAGGAGATGCCGCAATTCCCAATGGACATGATGGGATTGATGTTAATAATTCATCCAGTACCACTATTCGAGACAATTTGGTTTCGGGGAATCATAATGTGGGAATTGAAATGAATAATATAGGTGACAACAATTTTATTGAAAATAATACGATTGGTACGGATAGTACAGGTATGATTTCTTTAGAAAATCAAGATGTAGGAATACATCTAAGTTCTTCCTCTGGAACAACCATTAACAACAACTTAATTTCTGGAAATAATGATTATGGAATCTATTTATATACATCTGTATCGAATACGACCATCACAGCCAATAAAATAGGAATCAATGGTACAGGAACGGGAGTTGTCACTTACCTAAATACTAATAGTGTACAAAATAATGGTATTTACATCGCTAGTCATAGTGGTAATACAAATACAATTATAGGCAATCAAACTGCCACAGGTTCCAATATCATTGCTTACAATAATTATGGTATGTATACTGCGAATAATTCAAGTAATACCTATGCCATTCGGCAAAACAGTATTTTCTGCAATACAAATGAAGGAATCTTCACCTACCTTATATCTTCTCCCACTATTACCCAAGCCACCTCCAATGCCATTTCAGGTACATCCGTCGTTAACGACACCATTGAAGTTTTCCTTCAAGATGATACAGGTTGTTCAGAGGGAGAATGTCAAGGAAAAACTTACTTAGGAACTGTTATTACAGATGCAAGTGGAGATTGGTCTTTGAGCAGTTTTACCCAAACACTTACAGTTGGACAGCAGGTAGTCGCAACGGCTACGAATGGTAACTATACTTCGGAGTTTTCCGATTGTAAAGAAATCTGTGCGAGTATAAGTCCAATTATTTCAGGCAACCAAGCTTTTTGCGAAGGAGGTGTTATTACTTTGGGAACGCTTGACAGCTATTCGAGTTACCATTGGAGTATTGGAAACACAGCGTCAAGTGTAAACATTACCCAAGGAGGAGTTTATACAGTGACAGTGACGGATAATGCTGCATGTATTGGTACGGCTTCAGTGGTCGTGACAATACATTCATTGCCTACAGTAACTGCAAACAATGATAGCCCAGCATGTTCAGGTGATCCTGTGAATTTGAGTACAATTAGTGGAATGACAACTTATGCTTGGTCAGGTCCAGGAGGATACACTAATGCGACACAAAATCCAACAATTGCTTTGGCAATTGCAGGAACTTATACCGTCACAGTAACAGATGGAAATGGTTGTACCAATACAGCTACTACAAATGTAATCATCAATCCATTACCAACAGCCACAGCAACGAATAATGGACCAGTTTGTGAAGGAGATGTAATACATCTAAGTGCATCAGGAGGAGATGATTATATATGGTCAGATTCAGGCAATACACTATCAAGCTTTACTATATTTCCTTCAAATATTGGAATGTCAGGAATTTATACAGTTACAGTAACAGATGGAAATGGTTGTACCAATACAGCTGAAACTACAGTTACTGTACACCCCCTTCCAACTGCTACAGCATCGAATGATAGTCCAGGTTGTATAGGAGGAATAATTACCCTAACAGGCACAGGAGGAGGAACATATGTTTGGAGTGCAAATACAACAGGTACAGGTTCATCTGTAACAGTAATTACTGCTGGAATATATACTGTAACAGTAACAGATGAAAATAGTTGCACTTCAACTGCTACCACCCAAGTCACTGTCAATCCTTTACCGAATCCAACAATTGAAGGAGACGAAATCTGCATAGGTGATACTGCAACAATTTCGGCAAGTGGCGGAACAGATTATCTTTGGTCAAATGGCGATACAGGGAGTATTATTTCTGATAACCCAACTTCTTCTACGATTTACACCGTCACCGTAACGGATGGAAATAATTGTTCGGCAACGAGTACTACCCAAGTCACAGTCAATCCTTTGCCAGCTGCAACAGCAAGCAATAACAGCCCTGTTTGTGAGGGAACAAATGTAAGGTTGACTGCAACAGGAGGAGAGCCTTATGTTTGGAGTACTGGAGCTACTACCCAAACAACCTCTGTTATTTCAGCAGGTATTTACACTGTCACCGTAACGGATGGAAACAATTGCTCCACAACTGCAAGCACCCAAGTCACCATCAATCCTTTGCCAACTGCAACAGCAAGCAATAACAGTCCTATTTGTGAGGGAGGAAGTTCAATATTAACAGCAGGAGGCGGAAATGCTTATATATGGAGTATAGGAACATCACCAAGTACAGGTTCTTCTGTGACAGCTACTGATGCAGGTATTTATACGGTAACTGTGACCAATGCGAATAATTGTATTTCAACAGCAACCACCCAAGTCACCGTCAATCCATTACCAAGTGTAGAAATAATGGGAGATGACTATTTAAATAATCCGACTATTCCATTAACCACTTCAGTTCAACCTCAAACGGGAACGTACAATTATACTTGGTCAAATGGCGAAACTTCAGCTTCTATTTCTGTATCTTCTATAGGAACTTACACCGTTACTGTACAAGATGTAAATGCTTGTACTGTTGTTGGTGAAAAAACCATTGATTCCAATAATAACTGTAATGCTACTATTAACCCTACTACAATCGATATTTGTGAAGGAGATACCACTACATTGACTGCAATAGGAACAAGTGCTTTTGCAGTACAATCCTATGATTGGTCGAATGGTGGAACTAGTCAAAGCATTGAAGTTACACCAAATACAAGCACAATTTACACAGTCACTGTGACCAATACAGAAGACTGTACTTCAACGGCAATCACCCAAATCATTGTCAATCCTTTGCCAAGTCCAATAGCAGAGGGAGATGAAATCTGTATAGGTGACATAGCAACGATTTCTGCAAG
>JBMYXW010000347.1:0-4454 GCA_049608825.1 Chitinophagales bacterium | reverse complement strand
GCGTGGGGAGTATGGAAAAAAAGTAATTAAATTGCTTTCTGAAAAATTGACAACAGATTTCGGAAGAGGATGGAGTGAGAAACAACTCCGTCATTTTGTTCAATTTACAAATATTTTTCCTGACATTCAAATTGTCTACGCACTGTGTAGACAATTGAGTTGGTCGCATTTGAGGTTAGTTATGTATATGGATGACTCCTTGAAACGAGATTTTTATTTGGAGTTGTCCAAAATTGAAGGTTGGAGTACACGACAGCTACAAGGAAGAATCAAGTCCATGTTGTATGAGCGAACGGCGATTTCTAAAAAGCCAGAAAAGACGATTGAACAAGATTTAAAGAAATTGCGAGAGAAAAAGGAATTGTCACCCGATTTTGTATTTCGAGACCCGTACTTTTTTGGCTTCTTGGGCTTGTCAGATACCTATTCAGAAAGGGATTTGGAAACAGCTATATTGGCAGAATTGCAGCGATTTATCATCGAAATGGGGACGGATTTCGCATTTTTGGCTCGGCAAAAACGAATTGTGATTGACCATAGAGACTATTATATCGACTTGCTTTTTTACCACCGTCGGTTGAAGTGTTTGGTGGCGATTGACTTGAAAATTGGAGAGTTTGATGCTGCCTATAAAGGACAGATGGAGCTGTATTTGCGTTATTTGGAAAAATACGAAGTGGTGGAGGGAGAAAATACGCCTATTGGTTTGATTTTGTGTACGGGTAAAAATGAAGAACATGTTGAGTTACTGCAATTGGACAAAAGTAATATCCGAGTGGCTGATTATCTGACTCAATTGCCTTCTCAACAAGTATTGAAGGAGAAATTACATCGAGCGATTGAGCTAGCGAGGAATCGGTTTGTGGGGAAGAAGTGAAGGTGATTTTGGTGTATGAGAACAGGAATTTTTTCTTGGATGGAGCGAGACTTTGGCAACAGCTTTTAGCTTTGCCAACAGTTGAAGTGGGGGATGATGGGAGATTGTAGAAGGAAAAGAAAAGGTTCGATTCACTCAACTGTTGCCAAAATTGGAAATTGTTGGCAAAGTTTCACTTGAGTAGAAAAATAGAGTATCTTTAATTTATGAACAAAGAGGTACAAAAAAAACACTCTAAAGAATTGAATATCATGATCATAACAGTATTTAACGAATCCGATGAATTTTAATAATTTACATTTTCAGAGTACAGAAGAACAAGATGATTTTCTTCAAAATTTGTGTGTAAAGGAACTCAAAGCCTTAGTAGGGAAAGTAAGCCCTTGTTTAATTAGCGAAAGTTTTGCTGTTAGGAACTGTTTGAATACAAACTCAAAAACCTAATTCTACGACTTTTGAGCGTTATTTAATAGCTATGTTTTCTTCATCTCGTTCGACCACACCATCCTTCAATCGGATAATTCGGTGAGCATATTGTGCCATATCTTCTTCGTGTGTAACCATGATAACTGTGTTGCCATCTCGGTGAATTTTGTTGAGCATTTCCATGATTTCGACCGAAGTTTTGGAGTCGAGGTTTCCTGTGGGTTCATCGGCCAAGATAATAGCAGGACGGTTGATGAGTGCACGAGCAATAGCGACTCTTTGGCGTTGTCCACCTGATAGTTCGTTGGGTCTGTGATGATAGCGCTCTCCCAATCCAACGGATTCAAGCATATCCGTAGCCCGTTGTTCTCGTTCTTTTTTGGGAACACCTCCATAAATCAATGGAATAGCTACATTGCCTAAGGCGGTCAAACGAGGTAATAAATTGAAGGTCTGAAAGACAAAACCAATTTCCTTGTTGCGAACTTCGGCAAGTTCGTTATCGCTCATATTGGCTACTTCTTGTCCATTGAGCCAATAAGTGCCGCTTGTAGGGGTGTCTAGACATCCCAAAATATTCATCAAAGTGGATTTACCCGAACCCGAAGGGCCCATTAGGGCTACGTATTCGTTTTTGTAAATGTCTAAACTCAAACCGTTTAGGGCTTTTACGAGGGTTGTCCCCATTCGGTAGTGTTTGGTGACGTTGGTTATTTGAATGATTTTTTCCATTGAGGGGTTTATCTTTGTTGAGCAAAGTTAGTTTTTTCAGTCTAATAACAAGAAAAAGAATGACAGAGTTCCAAACAGAAAAACCTTCAAAAAAAGCTAGAAAACACCTTGTTTTTACGGTGGTCAACGACTTGAACTACGACCAAAGAATGCAGCGAATTTGTGGTTCATTGGCGGAGGCAGGGTATGAGGTGACGCTAATTGGTCGGGTGATGGCGAATTCTAAGCCATTGAAGGAGCGAACTTTTCACCAAAAGAGGATGAAGGTTTGGTTCAGTAGGGGGAAGTTGTTTTATTTAGAATATAATTTTCGCTTACTATGGCACTTTTTGTGGAATCGCTACGATGTTTTTGGAGCTTGCGATTTGGATACGGTGATGCCACATTTTTTGGCGAGTCGATTGAAGCGTAAAAAAATGGTATATGATGCCCATGAATATTTTCCCGAATTGCCCGAAGTCGTACATCGTCCTTTTACCCGTTGGGTTTGGAAAACGGTAGAGAAATTGGTTGTTCCACGTACCAAATATGCTTATACAATTAACCAATCTTATGCCGATTTCTTTAAAAAAGAATATGGAACGGATTTTGAAATTATCCGAAATGCAGCGGTTTTGAGGAAAAAAGAGCAGATTCCCTTCAATGCTTCACAGCCGTATGACCTATCCGTTTTTGAAGAAACCTATATTTTGTATCAAGGGGCGGTGAATGTCGGTCGTGGTGTGGAGGAAATGATTCAGGCGATGCCTTTTATTGAAGGCTGCAAATTGTATGTATGCGGCAAAGGGGATGTTTTTGAAGATTGTGTAAACTTAGTGAAACAGTTAAATTTAAAAAACAAAGTGAAGTTTTTTGGCTTCGTTCCACCTGAATTTTTGCGGCAATTTACTCGACATGCAAAGATTGGATTTACTTTTTTTACGAATGATGGGATGAGTTATTACTATTCGCTTGCCAATCGTTTTTTTGATTATTTTCATGGAGGAGTGCCACAATTATGCGTAGATTTTCCTGAGTACAGGCGGATCAATGAGCAGTTTGAAGTGGCAGTATTGTTGGAGGATTTGAAGGCGGAAAGTATTGCAGAAGCAGCCAATCAATTGCTGCAAGATTCGGATTTATACGAAAAAATGCGAAATAATTGTTTGGCTGCTCAGGAAAATATTAATTGGCAAGCAGAAGAAAAGAAGTTGATTCGGTTTTATGAGGAGGTGATTGGGAATTTTGAATGATGAGAGTATTCAAAATCAAAATTTAGACTTTTGTAGTTTGACTTTCAAGATTCTCGATTAGAATGAAAATCAATTTCCTTTAAAGAGAAAACTACAAAAGTCTTTACCTCAAATGTTGAGGTTATTTTTTAGGTCTTACCAATCTACTAATGTTCCTTATAAGCACTGAATACTTTCTCCAATAGGTTCATTTTGATAGAGGTAGGAAGTACTTTTCCCAATTTGGTGAAGAATTTGTTGAAGCCTCCTGGCACGATTACTCCTTTTTTCTGAAACATTTTATCCAAGGCATTGTGGGCTACTTCATCGGGCATCATCACCATCATTTTGGCTTTCCAACCCATTGCCTTGATGCGCTTCAGCCCATCTTCATTGGTCAATACAGAGCCTGGACATAGGACGCTGACATTGACATTGTAGGGACGAACCTCTTCACGAAGTGCCAAAGAAAAAGAGTAAATAAAACCTTTAGTAGCAGTGTAAACAGATTTGTAAGGGATAGGAAGAAGGGCTTCCATACTGCTGGTGTTGAGGATGTGGGATTGTTGGTGTTGTTTGAGTTTGGGGAGAAAATAATGGGTTAACCCAATGATAGCTTGGGTATTAAGGCTCATCATTTTATTGTATTGTGCCAAATCGATAGTTTCAAATAAACCACCGAGTCCAAAACCTGCATTGTTGATGAGAATATCGACTTCTATTTTATATTTGGTGCAAAAATCAAATATGATTTTAGGAGCATCTTCAAGGGTTAAATCTATCTCATAAGGAATAGCTTTGATACTATATGTTTTTTCCAGCTCTACTGTCAAATCCTTCAATGCTTGATTAGGAAGGGAGACTAAAATCAGGTAATGCCCCAATTTCGCCAGTTTGTGTGCCATTGACCGACCGATTCCCATACTTGCACCTGTTAATAAAGCATAAGGTTTGGAGGTATCAAAATTATAATCAGAGAATTCCATTTTATCGTTTTTCAACGGAGTGGAAACACTTCCTTTTTCTATTCCTTTAGTAGTTGTAATCATAAAATCGTTTATTTTTTTTTAGTGTACAAATGTAATCACAAAAAATGCTATTTTTGAAAATAAATTCGGCATTATATCAATTCGCATAGAGTCTGTTGAATACCCATAAACAGATCCGAGTCTTAAAATTATATAATTTTTTCCAGATTTTTTTAATTG
>JBMYXW010000346.1:0-4465 GCA_049608825.1 Chitinophagales bacterium | reverse complement strand
AGATAAGTACAAACCCGATTGGCAGGAAAACAAAACGATTTTTCAGTCCAAAGAAGACACATTGATGTGGTTGGGACATGCCTGTTTTTTTATTCGCATCAAGGGTGTTTCACTTCTGACAGATCCTTGTTTGGGGCGTATCAGTGGGTTAATGAAGCGAAATGTAGCGATTCCCTGTGCTATCAGTGACATTCAGAACATTGATTACATTCTCATGTCGCATGGTCATCGAGACCATTTTGATGTTTCTTCTCTCAAAAAAATACTTCAATACAACCCCAAAGCACATTTTTTAGCACCAATGGATTTGGGCAGCCTCATTCGACCTTTAGGAACTCAAAACTATCAAGAAGCAGCTTGGTATCAGCAATATGAAATTCCAGAAGAAGGCTTGAAAATTACATTTCTCCCTGCTATTCATTGGAATAGGCGTGGCTTGTGGGACTTCAATGATATGTTATGGGGAAGTTTTATGATTGAAAGCCCAGGCTATAATATCTATTTTGCAGGAGATACTGCTTATGGAACACATTTTCAAGAAATCAGAAAAACCTTCAAAGACATTATTATTGACACTGCTATAATGCCAATTGGTGCTTACAAGCCTGCTGTTGTGATGCAAGGTTCGCATGTGAACCCACAAGAAGCTGCACAAGCCTTCAATGAATTAGAGGCACACAATTTTGTTCCTATGCACTTTGGAACCTATGATTTGAGTGATGAGCCGATGGGAGAACCTATTCGGATGATGAGAGACTTGAGTAGGCAAGGTGAACTGAGGGGCAATTTGAGAGAATTGGCAGTTGGGGAAGCTTGGAATTTGGAGAGAAGTCATTGAAAACACTTAAAAACGGTGTTTTTAACAAATATTCGACCAAAGATTTTTCATTTCCCCTAAAATCTCGTACTTTTCAAACTAATATTTTGCAAAGATTTTTTTTAATTTTTATTAAAATCGTATTATTGCGTATTGTAACAATCTGCAACCAAATATAAGATATGAAGGGACTAAAAATAGGTTTGAATGTTGTGCTACTTCTTATTGTAGCTTTTTTAACTTTTACATTGGTTAATACCGTTAAAGAACCGATTGACTTTGAAAATGAAAAAACCAGACGAAACGATGCCCTCGTTTCGAAACTGGAAAAAATCAGACAGAGTCAGACAGCGTATAAAAATTTATACAAGGAGTATGCAAGCAAGTGGGATACTTTGGTGACAGTCGTAAAAAATGATAGTTTTGAAGTATCAAAAGTGATTGGAAATCCTGATGATTCAACTGTAGTAACTAAAGTGGAGATTATCAAAATTTCTATCTTAGATTCTTTGTTTGCAGGTAAAACATCGGCAGCTGATTCTTTGCCTTTTGTTCCCAATACAGCAGGAACTACGTTTGATCTTCAAGCAGATACTATTGTGAGAAACGGCGTGACCATCCCTGCATTTGAAGCCTCTGTGCCTTATACAGATGCTTACACTGGCTTGAAGAAAAAATACTACGCCCAAAAAATTGGCGACGCATTTAAGGTAGGTTCTATTAAGGAAGGACATACCAATATTTCCTATTAGCATAGTGATTCGTTCATTAGTGACTGGTAATTGGGTTCTCAATACGATTGAATCTAAAAATATTATATATTAACAAAGCGATACTATGATGTTCTATTCATAGCATCGCTTTTTTGTTCAACACATTAAATACCACTGAATCCTGGAAACACTAAGCAACATACAAGTAAATCACCAAATAAAACATCGGTTTTTTGACAACTTGAATGTCTCCAATCATGTTTTGTCGGTCTATATCGGGAGGGACGAAATCTCTTATGCAATTATTAATGACGAGGATAGGGTAGTGGTCTCATTGAAATCTTATCGACTTCGGGGAATCAACAATTTTTTTGCCTACAAACTTTTGGTCAAAGAGTGTTTGGAACAAGAAGAATTGTTTGAACGAGAATTTAAAAAAATCAATATAGCCATCAATGCAGCTGATTTTACTTTAGTGCCACAGGATTTTTTTGATAGCAAAAAAATTGAAGATTACTATTGCTTCAATCACCATACTGAAGGCAATCTCGAATATTTCTTTGATTCTATTGATGAACCTAAAATATCCAATGTTTTTGGAGTAGAAAGTTATTTGTTAGATACCTTTGAAAGTAGTTTGGGTATTTTTGACATCAAACACAGCCAAACACATCTTATCCAAGAATTGCTGAAAACAAGCAGCATGATTGATGGGAAAAGACTCTATATCAACCTCCAAAAAAATCATGTAGATATTATAGGTATTTATCACTACAAACTACTGATAGCCAATTCGTATAAGTATGAAAGCCCCGAACATTTGCTGTATCAAACGCTTAATGTAGCGAAGCAAATTGGCTTTGATTTTGAAAGTGATAGATGTGTGTTGATTGGAGACATAAGCCAAGATGATAAAACTTATCAATTGTATAGCAAATACATACAAGATTTAGAGTTTGGTACTCGCCCTGATACGGTCAAATATTGCAGTGAGTTGGATGTGATTCCCGCTCATTATCACTACAATCTGTTTTGTATATCTTAGTTTGTCAGGTATCAGGAAATAAGTATTTGTTTGGGTTTGTATTTTCCTTAGTGGTGCTTAGTTTTTAATTTTCATTTTAATTTTCACTGTTTCGTTATGAGAATAATTGGCGGTAAACACAAAGGCTATAGATTTACTCCTCCCTCCAAAACACCTGCTCGTCCCACAACTGACCGAGCCAAAGAAGGACTTTTCAATATTCTTTACAATACCTTTGATTTTGAATATACCAAAGTCTTGGATTTGTTTGGAGGCACAGGAAGTATTAGTTACGAATTTGCTTCAAGAGGTTGTAAAGACATTACTTCAGTCGAAATCGACAAAGGCAATATCAAGTTTATGCGTAGAATTGTAGAACAGTTGGAATTGCCCATAAAAGTCGTTCAACTGGATGTCTTCAAATTCATGAGAACGAATCCCTTGCAGTATGATTTGATTTTTGCAGGACCTCCATACCCTCTCACCAAATTAGATACCATTCCTGACAAAGTTTTTGAGCAAAATGTAATCGCACCAGAAGGTTGGTTGGTATTAGAACACAATCCTCGCCACAATTTTGATAACCACCCCCATTTTTTGCAAAAGCGAAACTATGGAACAACCATTTTTAGCATTTTTGAAGCACCGAGTAAGGAAGAAGAAACGTAGTAAAATCAAGTGTGGTTTTGAATTGTTTTTTTTATTTAATATTCAAAATTGGACAGACTTAGACAAAGTAAAAATGAAACTTGTCCCAAAACCAAGCTTAGATTCTATCCAAATTTCCCCTTCAGATTGCTCCACTATCTTCTTGCAGATAGCCAAACCGATACCTGTACCTTCGTACTCTTGACGGGAATGAAGGCGGGTAAAAATATCAAATATTTTGAATTGATTTTCAACCGAAATACCAATACCATTGTCGTTAATGGTTATCTGCCATTCCTCTTCCAGTTCTTTCGCCGTTACCCGAATATGAGGTGTTTTTTGGGCGCAAAATTTAAGTGCATTGGAAATGATATTTTGAAACAGCTGCATCATATCTGTATGGTGAGCCTTGACAACAGGAAGATTACCTACTTCAATGACTGCCTTTTTTTCATCAATTGTCAATTGAAGATTCTGTTGTACCAAGAATAAAATTTCATTTAGACATACTGGTTTTTTCGTGAATGAATTGGCTCCTACAACAGTGTAATTCAATAAATCATCCAATAATTGAGTCATGCGTTTGTTTGCATTTTGGATAATGTCTAAAAACTCCAAAGCACTTTCATTCAAATCATTACTATGGCGTTTTTTGAGTAAATCACTAAAACTGCCAATCATTCTAAGCGGCTCTTTCATGTCATGTGATGCCTTGCTTGCAAACAGTTTCAGTTCCTCATTTTTGCTGTGTAGTAATTTCTGTTTTTGGTAGAGTTGTTTAATTTCTAAATCCTTTTTTTCAGATTCGTATTTCAAAGTAAGGTTTGCCACCGTTTTTTGCGAATTTTCATTGGTAATTAACGCCCTTACTTCAATGAATTTTTCCAAGTACTCACAAGATTTCTCAAAATCTTTTTCCAACTTATAAAGTTTCGCCAACAGCTTGTAAGCGATTTCTTTTCCTTCCCTTAGTTCAGCTGTTTTTGCAATGTTCAAAGCTTTATAAATCATTTTAATGCTTTGAGAATAATACTTTTGACTTTTCAAGATGCGTCCTTTTGTGAAGTAAGCCCTCATCAAGCCTTCAGGGTGCTTGGTTTCTTTACGCAATAAGATGGCTTCTTCAATATATTGAAGTGCAAGCTCATACTCTTCATTCATTCCATAAATATCTGCATAGTTTGTATATATTATAGATATAGTATCTTCTGATAATTCCCAAAAGCTTCTAAAGTCTTAAAAATTGGTCACTTGTGGGCGGTT
>JBMYXW010000345.1:0-4465 GCA_049608825.1 Chitinophagales bacterium | reverse complement strand
GGACGGAATTTATTCCGTTCATAGACAACCCACTCGGACTAAAGTCCAAGCTACTCCAATATGAAAAAATAGTTGCCAAAGCTATATACATTCAAAGTCAATAATTCGACAGAGAATTTTGGACAGGGAACTAAATCTGTTTCAAATACTTGTGTTTTATTACTAGTTGTATTCACTGCAATGATGCCGTAGTTTGATTCCGTTATTTCTTTTTATTAAAGAATACCTTCTTACTCGGATGTACCAAATACAAAGTACCAAAAGTCATCAACATCAAAGCCAATACTATTAGCCCCCATTCGGATAGGGTTGGAATTGAACCAGATTGAACAATGCTTGCCGTCTGAAGATAAAAATCTACATTTGTAGTAGTCGTGGAAATATCTGTAAATCGAATGGTTAGGTTGTTTGAGGAGGCTACGAAACTGCTGTTAAAAGTTCCATTTCCACAGGCTAAACTTGATGCCGTTAAAATTTGAGTGAGAATGGGTGTTGCAGTTGTATTATCAATTATCTCCAAATTAAGCTGTTGGGTGGCATTATGTCCAGTAAAGACAAACGTTACTTCCTGCATAGTACCATTGGTTGGTGTAAAATTTTGGCTTAAAGTTCCACCAGCTGGTTGACCTGCTCCATTAAAAACAGCTACACCGTCTGGACAAACAATTGTTGGCTCAGAAGTTACGGCTCCAGTAGCAGTCCAGCCACTCAAATCAGTGGTAAAGTTGGGATTGGTAAGCTGTTCTTGTGCAGCTAAAGAAAAATATTGTAGAAAACAAAAGATTGTAATAATAAGGTAATGTTTCACTTGATAAGTTTTTTAAGTGTTTTACTTCTTAATTTTTGGACGAAAGAAGTAGATACAAGTTATGAAGTAAGGGGCAGGACGTGAAAATTTGATATTGAGAGTTTATTCTTGATAAAAATTCAATAAAATCATACATCCTGCCTCTTTGCTCCTTCATCCAAAATCCAATTTAATTTTAGTATTTAGAACTTTACAAACCTGCTACTCAATACTTCTGCCCCACTTTCTATTTGCAATAGATAAGTACCTGGATTCAAATCAGCTACATTTAGCTGGAATTGGAGAGAGTTGTCGCCCAAATCTTGACTTTTGACCACTCTACCCGTCATATCATATACCTTCAAAATTGTAGTATTGGCTTGACCTGCAAAACTATAGGAGATATTCAATTGATGGCTTGTCGCTGTTGGATAAACTTCAATGGAAGAAATTGCAGTGGTTTCCCCTCGCTTCAAGCTGATAGTTCCCAAATCTTTGGTTGTTCCATCAAAATCGGTTTGACTCAATCGGTAGTAGGTCGTGCCTTGTGCTGCATTTCGGTGCATAAAGTCATACCTGTTTGCAGCACTTGTTGTTCCATTTCCAGCCATTTTTTGAAGTGGAAGGAAGTTTTGACCATCGGTAGAATAATTCAACATAAAGTGCTGATTGTTCAATTCAGATGCAGTCGTCCATTGCAGTAAATTTCCTTCTTTTTGTACTTCTCCTTCAAAAGCCAATAATTCAACAGGCAACTTGGTACAAGGAATCAATCCTGTTTCAAATACTTGTGATTCATTGCCATCGGCATCTACCACAATGATATCATACCCTGTTTCGTTGTCGTCCAAAATAAAAATAAAGGATTCGTTTTCTTCCACTTCACCATTGAAGTTCCCGCTTACCTGATAAGGGGCTGCTCCTCCTGTAACCGTAACGGTGACTTGGGATTGTCCTTCTGATGGTACATCACATACTCGGGTGTGGCTGATGTTGATGGGTTCGGTTGTTGCAGCAGCACTTGGTCTGTAAAAAGCAGAAGTCGTTTCCCCTTCTTCATTTAGATTGATTCTCATCACATTGATGTGAAACCCTGGCGTATAAAAGATATAATGAGAACTAACTACTTCCTCTCCTTGGGTCACTCCCAGTGCATTGGTGAGTGTTTCAGGAGCCAATGCACCTCCAAGATAATAATGACTCACATTGGATAGTGATACTTTGAGTAGGAGTGCTTCAATTGGCTCGGAGGCAGTTCCGTTTTCTGTAGGAATGATTAAAGTACCATAACCCACTGCTTCATGCGTCTCTGTGTAGGCTATTTCTATATATGATGGGGCTTGACTCAAACCAAAACCCTCGATAGTTAGTTCAGAATGTACCAACTCGGTACGAGTATCTGTCCATTTACTTTGGTCGGTTACAGGAAATTGGAGACGATTGATTCGTTCCTCGAATACCGTATTTCCTCCAAGAAACTTCACTACATCATTCGCCCCACCTGTTAGTGCTTGAAGTGGAAAATTGACCTCTTCAGCGGATTTACCGATATACCCCCAACCCTCATCATCTACTGTATCAATGTAATCTCTAGGAATTGGAAGTCCTAAAAAAGAGAGATTGGAGGCAACAGAGGTCAGCGCATTTGGAAAATCAAGGTTGTTGGTTTCATCTTTAAATTCTATTATAATAACACTGTCTTTAGGCAGGTTACTGTAATCCCAAATTTGATTAGCACAGCTGCTGGAATAGTTCTAATAGACCTATCGGTAAAACCTGCTTCTCTGGTAAAATCTTCTCTGGTAAGAATAAAATTGGGCTCAGCTGTAACTGCTGCTTGTGGTCTATAAAAAAATGTACCCGAAGCTGGATTGACATTCAAAACATTGGAGCCAAAGCCGGGCATATAAAAAATATAGCGGGTATCAGCAACAGAGATATTTCCTTGGGTTACCCCAAAAGCAGCCAATAAGGGAGCAGGAGCAGGAGCACCTCCCAAAAAGACACTGTCTATTCCAGTCATGTCAACTTTTAACAACAAGGCATCCATAGGAAGGCTTGGGCTGCCATCTTCCGAAGGTATGATTAACTTTCCTTCGCCTACTACTTCTCGACGTTCTGTAATGGTTTTGACATTTACTCCAGGAACTGCATTTAGACCAAAAGCAGCAACAGTGAGTTCAAATTCAGTGTTTTCTATTTGATTTTGAGTCCAATCGCTTTCATAAGTAACAGGAAATTGAAGTTTATTCAAACGTCCTCCATAAGGAACTACCCTATCTGGAAATCTCAAAAGATCGTCCGCTCCTCCACTAATCGCCGTAACAGAATAACTTACTTCTTCGGTAGTTCTTCCTTTGTGATACCATCCTTCTTCATCTATGGCTTCATATTGATTTCTAGAAATAGGAAAACCATTGAATAAAATATTTCCACTGATATAATTCAATACACCAGAAAAGTTAGGGTCATTGCTTGCATCGGTATAAACTTGGGTAACAAGGCTATCAGGGGTCAAAAAGGAATAGTCCCAGACTTGACCAGTTCCTTCAGTTGGAGCGTCCAGAATGTCTGTCTCCACAAAGTAACCTATATCTGTAAAACTTCCACCTCTGGGAAAATTGTCTTTGGTAATGACGACAGTGGGCTGTGAAGGTACTGCTTGTGGACGATAGGTACATCCATCTGAAAATACGCTCAAAACAGGCTCACTAAACTCAGGTCTGTAAAAGGCATAAACGGGATTGTCAATTATCTCTTCTCCTTGTACCAAACCAAAGGCATTTAACAAGGCTTCGGGAGCAGGTGCGCCTCCCAAAAAATAATTCGTTACTGTGGAAGAAACGGTTTTGACCAATAAGACTTCTACAGGATTGGAAGCAGACCCGTCTTCCATAGGAATGATAACCTGCCCATAGCCAATGACTTCAACATTATCCGTTCCTATCTCTTGGGCAAGCCCAGGCGTTTGATTTAATCCAAACCCAGCTATGGTTAATTCAAAATCCGTATTATTAGTAGTCGTAGATGTCCACTGGTCTTGATAGTTCATTGGAAACCGCAGGTATTCATTTTTTCCTTCACCACCTTCAAAAGAAATTACTTGGTAGGGAAATCGCGATACATCTTCTGGTCCTTGTGTGAAGGCAGTAAGAGGAAAATTGCTCTCCTCTATTTTAGAGCCTATTTGGCTAAATCCGCTTTCGTCCACCTGTACATATACTTTCGTAGGAACATCAAACGCACTGAAATTGAGAGTTGATTCTAAATAATTCAATGCATTGGGAAAATCAGGATCATCGGTCGCATCGAAATATTCTTCCTGTACAATGGTAGCGGTTTCATACGCAATTCCCGAATAGTCCCATACCATATTGGCTCCCCCTTCTGGGATGATTGGCTCTGCTTCTAAAATGCCATAGAAACTATCTATGAAACCAGCTTTTGCAGAAAAATTGTTGTGGTCAATGGTGACTTGTGCTTGAAGTGGAAGAACACTCATACACATCAGGAGTGTTAAAAGAACGGTTGTGAAAGTTGTTTGTCTCATGTCTTAAAATTTTTGTTGTAATTAAAATCTGAATTAAGAGTTTTGATTGAGAAAGTATTGAAGCGGGTGATTTTCCTTCAATCTCTCCTTTGTTTGCTCATTAGTAGCAGAACTGAAAAAAGGTTACC
>JBMYXW010000344.1:0-4472 GCA_049608825.1 Chitinophagales bacterium | reverse complement strand
GCAAATGGCACATTCACCGTTATACCCATCCAACTTGAAAGCCTCCAAACGACGGCAAACCACCAATTGCTCTACTCCTTGACCAAACGATATGGCGGACAGGTCTTTATGCCCGATAACTTAACGGCTTTGGCGGATACTCTCAACAATAGCCCCAACATCGAACCCACGCTCTACGCATCCTACAAAACACAGGCTATCATCAACTTGAAATGGTTGTTCTTTTTGTTATTAGCGTTTTTGAGTATTGAGTGGTTCTTGAGGAAGTTTATTGGGGGGTATTGAGGTGGTGTTTTTGAACAGGAACGGCTAGATAAAAAAGAACTTTTGGGTTGAACTTTGACAACGGCTTTACGCCTTGTCAACAGTTGAAGAAGGTAAGAAAGTGTTTCCTTATTTCCGTTCCAACTGTTGCCAAAATTGAAAATTGTTGGCAAAGTTTTCACTCGTTTGAGTTCTTATCAAACATTTGAGAAAAACCCCAAGTTCAAAAAACTAATTTTTAAAAACCAATACAAACACAAGCAGTTCCTTTCCATCTAGCAGTTCATGTTCACACCATCACCAACAACTCCACCAAAACCCCCGCCCCAAACAACACACTCGCCACACCATTGGTCGTAAAAAACGCCAAATTGACCCGACTCAAATCGTTGGGAGTGACCAAAGTATGTTGATAAAACAGAAGCCCAATAAACACGACCGTTGCGCCCCAATAGACCATGCCCATACCGCCCACAAATCCCGCAACAACCAACAATCCCGCACAAATCAGGTGCAATACAGAAGACAAACGCAGGGCATTTTTTTTGCCAAGATAGGTAGGAATCGAATGCAGTTTTTCGGCTTTGTCGAAGCTCTCGTCTTGCAGGGCATAGATGATGTCGAAGCCACTCACCCAAAACAAAACCACTAAACCAAACACAATCGGTAACAATTCAAACTTTGCGGTTACCGCCACAAATGCACCTACAGGAGCGAGTGCCAATCCCAATCCCAATACAAAATGACAGAGGGCGGTGAAGCGTTTGGTGTAGCTGTAACCCAAGACGACTGCCAATGCCACAGGTGACAAAAAGAAACACAGGGGGTTGATAAAGTAGGTCGTGACGACAAACAAAACACTGTTCAAAATTACAAAACCCAAAGCGGATTTGGGAGATACTGCGCCCCTCGGAATCTCTCGAACGGTGGCGGTGCGGGGATTTTTGAGGTCGATGTCTCTGTCCACATAGCGGTTGAATGCCATTGCTGCACTTCTCGCAAAGACCATACACAAAAGCACCAAAAGCAGTTTGTACCACTCAAATTCGTAGCCAAAATCGGGATGATGTGTTGCCAAAAAGAAGCCGATTATCGCAAAGGGCAGAGCGAAAATCGTGTGAGAGAATTTGACGAGGGAAAGGAAATTTTGAAGGTTTGGCATAAGTTTGTTTTTTAGTCTTATTCCTTATCGCAGAATAGGGTTTATTCGTTTCCGAAAAATAATTCCCCGATTCATTTCATTGAGGCAGGCTGTGGTTTTCCGCACTGGTTCTAACATCCCCTCGCCCCCTTCAAAGGGGGAGTTTTGACGTGAATTCCCCCTTTGAAGGGGGTTAGGGGGATGTTGCGATGGTTAAAGAAACCACAGATTGAATTCTGAATGTCAATATTCTACAATAAGAAACACGTTGCCCAATTAATTTTTGAATGGCAACAAAGTCTTTATGTACTGCTAAGATATGGTATTTTTGTTATTCTTTAAAAAACTGCCCACTAACGTTGGGTTTTGAAACCCAATGCTAGTGAGCAGTTTTCCCTATTTTTGCAGCCATAAGACAATTCAATCATACAGCAATAAAACAATCCGAAAAATGTCCGAATACCTAACAATCAATCCCAAAGAAATCCCTACTGGCAAATTATTTGGCTATTTGACAGGCACTGTTGCACCTCGCCCGATTGCCTTTGCGAGTACGATAGACAAGGAAGGCAATGTGAATCTCAGTCCTTTTAGTTTCTTTAATGTATTTGGAGCAAATCCGCCTACCATGATTTTTTCACCTTCGAGACGAGTGCGGGGAAATACCACCAAACACACGCTTGAAAATGTGCTGGAAGTGCCAGAAGTAGTCATCAATATGGTGAATTACGACATGGTACAGCAGATGTCATTGAGCAGCACGGCTTACCCGAAAGGAGTGAATGAATTTGTCAAAGCGGATTTTACGCAAGTCGCCTCCGAAAAGATAAAACCGCCAAGAGTCGGTCAATCACCTGCTGCTTTTGAGTGCATTGTGAAGGAGGTGATTGCTACGGGCGATAGCGGCGGTGCAGGAAATTTGGTAATTTGTGAAGTCGTTTTGGCGCATTTCAAAAAGGAAATCTTCAATGACTTGGGGCATGTCGACCCTTTCAAAATGGACGCAGTGGCTCGTATGGGCAGCAATTGGTATTGCAGAGCGAATGGCGACAAAGTTTTTGAAGTAGCCAAACCTTTGACCACTCAAGGGATGGGTATTGACCAACTCCCCGAAGCTATCCGAAATAGTCGAGTTTTGACGGGAAATGATTTGGGAAGGCTGGGAAATACGGAACAACTGCCTACACAAGAGGAGATTGCAGATTTTGCAACTAAAAACATACATTTGCTTTCATTGAAAGGACAAAAACTAAGTGAAACGGAATTGACCATTCAATTGCATCATTTGGCACACAGTTATTTGGAGCAAGGGAAGGTAGAACAGGCGTGGAAAGTATTGTTGCAGTCGGTTCGGTTTATTTAGTTTTTTGTTCACCTAAGTTTAAGTTAGAACGGAGAGGTGGGGAGATTTTTTAGTAATACTGGATTTTGATGGGAGTGAAAATCGTATAAACAGTTGCAAAGATAGAAATGACAACCAAAACTATTTGTGGCATGACTAACGATTCAAACTGAATGAGAAGATTCGTATGAGTCGAGAGTTTCAAGGCTCTTTGAGAGGCTGGGGTAAAATTCTTCCACCCTACTCAACACAAGGGTTGAAGTAGAATCAAACTCCTCGTTTCACCACCACAAAGTCAATAAAATCAGCCACTTGCTGTTGTAGTTCTTTAGAAAACTGTTGGTATTTTTCAATTGGAGACAAAGAAGGAAGGTTCTCCGAAGCTTTCAGCTGGTTGATTTCCAACAACAAAGAGCGCAATTCCTCTCCAATCTGAATGGGAGGATTGCCCGACAAAGCCAAAAATACCATGCGTTCTGCTTCGTTACTCACCTGCTAACCTCAAAACATTCTGATACAAGCGATTATTAATCCAAAAACCAGCAGTATGGATTAACTCATCCATAAGAGGTCTAACTAAAGGAATAATGCCTTCCCGTTTGGCTTCAATTAATAAGCCTAAAGTACCTGTAATAGTAAGCATCAACTCTTGTGCAACTTGTCTCCCCTGCAATTCATCAATCAACAAATAATCTGCATTCAGTTCTAATGCCAAAGCAATTGCTGCCCTTTCTCCTGCATCTAAATCATAACTTTCAACAACACTTAAATCGCTTACAGGTCTAATGAGAATCCAATTAGCATCATGAATTTCTTGTATTGAAACGCCAAATCGTGTTAGCTCTGCTAATTCCTCAAAAACGGTAAATGGAATAATAACTTCTTCAAAAAGTTCATGCAATAAAGAAAGTCTATCTATTTGCAGCAAAGCACTTAGCACCGAAGTATCGCTAATGACTATCATTTTTTTCGTCGAGCTAAATTCTGCAAATCTGTTTCAACGTCTTTTGTATCGTATTGAATTGTAGCAATGTTTTTATCTGCCAACAACCTCTGAAATTCAAACCAATGTATATTTGCCATTTTACTTGCAGCTTTGAGACTCAAGACTTTTTTCTCAAAAAGTACAATCGCAATTTCTGTCACCAATTCTTGTTGACTTAGGTTAGACCTACTTAAAACACTGTCGGGAACTTGTAGAATCATGATTTTTTGCTTGATTTGTTCTTAGGGTTAACCCTACTAAATTTTGTTTTGTTTTAATCAAGTAAGGTTTTAAGTCTATGCCTGTATCGCCAGCTCTCGCTTCACCACCAAAAAATCAATAAAATCCGCCACCTGCTCTTGCAGTTCCTTAGGAAGCTGTTGGTATTTTTCAATTGGAGACAAGGAAGTAAGATTCTCCGAAACTTTCAGCTGATTGATTTCCAACAATAAAGAGCGCAATTCCTCTCCAATCTGAATGGGAGGGTTGCCCGACAAAGCCAAAAATACCATGCGTTCTGCCTCTCGGTAATTTTTCCCATTCAATGCCAAACAAGCTGCACCTTTGAACAAAACCGAACGGCTTGGCTCTATTTCATAGTCCAAAACCATTGTCATAGCCGCTTGTTTTTCCAACTCAAAAGCTTGTTGGTACAATTCAACTGCTTTATCTGTCTTTTTAGCTCTTTCTGCTAAAAAGGCTTCATCTGCAATTGTCATTGCTTGTTCGTGTAAGTTATT